>CADBIU010000021.1 GCA_902794825.1 uncultured Lachnospiraceae bacterium | reverse complement strand
AAAATATCATCCCCGGGGCGGCGTCAGCCGCCGGCGGAGACGCTCAAATAAATTGTCATTTTTGGGCGTTTTGAGGATCAATGAGATTGTAAGTGGACATAGTGGAAAATGGGGATAAGAAAGTGGGAAAAATCTGAGGAGGTGAAAAAATGCGATAAAATCAAGGTTTTTGAAGAATAAAAATCCCCACTATCTTCCCACTTGGTCCCCCGATTGGTCAGAAAAACCCCACTTGGTGGCAAGTGGGAAAGCAATCGGGGAGGCAAGTGGGAAAACAGCAAGGCGAAAGGAGTTTTCAATGAAGAAGATCAATTACAAAGGCAGATGCGAAAAACGGAAAGTCTCGAAATGCGAGGAGGTGTGCAGGACTTACAGCAAGATCCAGTCTGCGTTCGTAGACGTACTGGAAAAAGATGAGGAGGTTATTTCTTTTGAGTGCAATGTACGCCTCAGAGGCGTTGCGGATGACAAGTATTCCTCGGATTTTGTGATTAAGAAGGCAGACGGAACAACGATGATCAGGGAATGTGTCTGGAGAATAAACCTTCAGAAACCGTCTTATGCCAAGCTGCTCGATATCTCCCGCAACTACTGGCGGTCAAAAGGTATCACCAACTGGGGGCTTGTCATCGAGAAGAAGGAGGTGGCTGATGAAGGTAAATGACGTGCTCCGTAAAGGAGAAGATAAGGTCCGGGTTCTGGTGCTAAGAGATGATGCCTGTTACTGCATCGACTGCAGTGGCGAGTGCATGCCGGTCTGGATTCCCACGGAAAAGCTTCGTGGGTATACGCCTGATTCTGCACGGGCAATTAACACGGACATGACGCTGAAGCAGAAGCAGACAGCACACGAGCGGTACACCATGATCGCACCTATGCTTGCCTTTCTTACTGATGACAGGGAGCGCAGCAGGATCATGAACCGGATCTCTGAGGAAAGGAAAATCTCCAAACAGACGCTCCGCAGATACCTCTGCCGGTACCTGGTATATCAGGATATAACGGCGCTTGCGCCTGTTATGCGGAAGACAAAACAGGAACTGACTCCGGACCAGAAGAACATGCGTTGGGCGCTGAACAAATATTTCTACACTACGAAGAAAAGCAGCCTGACGGAAGTCTATGTGAAGCTTCTGAAAGAAAGATACTGTGATGCGGAAGGAAACCTGCCTGCGGAATATCCTTCCATGCGCCAGTTCCGCTATTTCGAGCAGAAATACCGCAAGCAGGAGAACTACCTGATTTCCCGCAATGGTCTTAAAAACTACCAGAGGAACGACCGTCCCCTGCTGGGCGAAGGAGTGCAGGAGTTTGCGCCTTATATAGGTGTCGGGATGCTGGATGCCACGGTATGCGATATTTATCTTGTGAACAAGGAAGGACAGATTGTGGGAAGGCCGGTACTGGTCGCTGGAGCCGATGCCAATACGTCACTCTGCCTTGGATATTCCCTTCTGTGGGAAGGCGGTGTCTATTCCTTACAGCAGCTGATGCTGAATATCGTTTCGGACAAAGTAAAACTGTGCCGGACGATGGGAATCAGCATTGAAGCACAACAGTGGCCGGTTTCCTCGCTCCCGGGAGTAATGGTGACGGATATGGGATCGGAGTTTATTGGGGAGACATTTGAGCAGATCACGGAGCTGGGTATTTCACTGGTCAATCTTCCATCATTCAGGCCGGATCTCAAAGGACCCGTTGAAAAGCTGTTTGACTTGGTGCAGGAGACGTATAAGGACGCACTAAAAGGAAAGGGTGTAATCATGCCTGACTTTCAAGAACGCGGAGCTCATGACTACAGGAAAGACGCCTGCATGACCCTGGAGGAATTCGAACGTATCGTTGTCCGCTGTATTATCTATTACAACTCTGAACGCATTATAAGTGAATATCCGTACACGGATGCGATGATCCGCGCACAGGTCCGACCGTATGCATGTGATATGTGGGGTTATAAATTGACGGAGCCAGGTACGAACCTGATCGAAGCTACGAGGAAGGAGATCGTGCTCACCCTGTTCCCTCGCACGGAAGGGAAATTTACGCGGTACGGACTCAAAGTCAACAGACTGCGCTATCATCGTGACGGGTATAAGGAGGCGTACCTCAAAGGAGGCAAAGAGATTGTAGCCTACAATCCCGATGACGTTACATCTGTCTGGCTGAAGACGGAGATGGGATTTGAGGAGTTTCGGCTGATAGAGACTGCCTATGACGGACAAACGTTGGAGCAGGTGAACGTATCCAGAAAAAACAGAAAGGCCATCGTCCGAAACGAGTATGAGGAATCGTTGCAGGCGAAGATACGGCTTGCTGCTTTCATCGAAACCGCAGCAGAACAGGCAGCGCCGACAGGGAATGCAGATATCAAAGGGATCCGTGAGATCAGGCAAACGGAAAGAAGGAAGAAACACAGAAATGCCGGGGAGGTAATCAGCAATGGATGAAATGATCAGGAATTACATACCGGAGATGCTTACGGGATCCGAACTGGATGAGACCTTGAGGATTGCGTCTGAGTATGATCCTTCGATCATGAGGGCGACGGAGGCGGAGCGTCTGACTGCACTGCAGGACCTGTATGAAATATATATACCCACTGAAATGAGTAGGGAGATTTACGCAAAGCTTTATCTGGCACTTCTCCGGTCAATGAGAAAGAAAAGGTCGCTTACAGCAATACGACAGTTCAGCGAGAATCAAAAGCGTGTCAGGGGGAAGGAATTCACTTCGATCATCGGAGGGAGCGACAGCTTCACGATCATCGGTGACAGCGGGATCGGGAAGTCGGCCACAGTCAGCCGGGTCATCGACCTGATCTCTGCGCAGCGTGTGATTGATCTGCCAAACGGGATGCGCATCATTCCCTGTGTTCAGGTGCAGACGCCGGCTGACTGTTCGGTCAAGGGATTGTTGTTTGAGGTCCTTCGGAAAGTCGACGAGATACTGGATACACGATATCACTACAATGCTACACGTGTCGGGTCTACAACGGATATGCTGATCGGAAGTGTCAGCACGGTAGCGCTGAACCACATAGGCCTCCTCGTGGTCGACGAGATCCAGAACGTTGTGAACAGCAAGAACGGGGTCGTTGTAGTCGGCATGCTCACGCAGCTGATCAATAACGCGGGAATCTCGATTTGTATGGTCGGGACTCCGAAGAGCGCCCTGTTCTTCGGGCAGGAGATGATGCTTGCCAGGAGATCACTGGGACTTTCATATGGTCCATTTTCTTATGATGACGTCTTTGCAGGCTTCTGTGCAGAGCTCTTCCAATATCAGTATGTGCAGCATGAGGCCATATTGGATGAAAGCATTCTTCAGTGGCTGTATAACCATAGTAAGGGAAATGCATCGATTGTTGTTTCATTACTTCATGACGCGCAGGAGATCGCTATCTTGGACGGATATGAAAGGCTCGATATCACGTCGCTGGAAAAAGCATACAGAAGCAGACTTGCGATGCTTCACGATTACCTGTATCACGAGCCTGTCCGGGCAGGAAGAACTTCTATCAGGAAAAGCGGGTGTGGGACGGAATCAGAACCGGTAATGACTGCGGAAAAAGAAGAGCAGGCTCTGGTCACGGAGATCATTGCGCGGGCGAAACGGTTTCAGAAGGACATCGTGGAGGAGCTTGGATACCATGGTGTGATAATTACGGAGGTGACAGTATGATTGGTTTCTTTCCTGAGATCTATGAGGATGAGCTCCTGTACAGTTTGCTCTGCCGCTACTACCAGCGGACCGGGTACACGAAATATATCTTTGCCGTGGATGACCTGTTCATGCGGCGGACGGTCCACCCCGTCATCGAATGGGTCAACGAGTATTCGCCCGATGCGATGGATCATATCACGAAAAGAACGGACTTTGAGACGGTCGTCCGTAACCATACCATGTTCCCGGCATACACGCGCTTCCTTCCCAAAGAAAGGCGGAATGCTGCGCTGCACTCCTTGCTGGTCTGCGACGGTAACTATTACAACCTGGTCGTCAACCAGAAAGTTAAACATAAGCGGTTTCTGCGGTACTGTCCCATCTGTGCCGCAGAAGACCGGGAAAGGTATGGGGAGACCTATTGGCACCGCGAGCACCAGATCGTCCATCTGGATATCTGTCCGAAGCACAGATGCAGGCTGGTGGACAGCACTGTTCCGATCAGGAGCAAAACGACTCCCGGCCTCTTCCCGGCAGAGACTGAAGTGCCGTTT
The DNA here is from genome assembly GCA_902794825.1 of uncultured Lachnospiraceae bacterium. GTDB lineage: Bacteria > Bacillota > Clostridia > Lachnospirales > Lachnospiraceae > CAG-791. Next base: position 21,222 of record CADBIU010000021.1, on the reverse strand, counting down.
GGTGAGGAGCCGGTGCTGTGTATAAATGAAAGGCTTGTAGATTTTGGCAGGTATGTGCTCGAAATATTTAGGGAACCCGTGGATATGGAGAGCGATGTGCCGATAGGTTCTTTCCTGCAGTCCATGCTGGATGAAACTTACGTCAGCGGATCCGGGGCAAAAGTGTACAGCACAAGGCTGTATGAGGACTATTCTGATTTCTTCCGTGAAATATGTGAACCGATGAACTTCGAGAGCTTCAGAAAGATCTACAACAACTACTCCCTTGACCACTATCAGATATACCAGCTGGCATACTTTCAGGGGCTTACTGCAAAAGAACTGGCAAGGCGTCCGATTACGCTGGTGAATACGGCGATGGAAGAGCTTTATCGTGACATTGGAGAAGTATATGGCATTGACTATAAAACGGTATATCAGATTGGAGAAACCGTCATTTCCAAGTATAGGAACCTTGGCAAGGTTTCCAGGAAAAGCGGGCCAAAACAGAGGGCGTGGGCGGAATTGGATGAGAAATATCTCCCAAGAGTCAGGGAGATCGTTAACAGAATATACTTCTCCGACGGAAATCCGGGACGTGTTTACGTAACACGAGTAGAGCGGGAGATCGGTGCTCCCGCAAAGCAGTTCCAAAAGCTCCCCAAGTGCACGAAGTATATTCGGGATCACATGGAGACGACGAACGAATACCGCGCACGGCGAGTCGCTTGGGCAGTGTGGCTGTTCCAGAAGGAAGGAAGGTATCTGAGCCGGAATACACTCAACCATTTTCTGAACTTCCGGAAAAATGACCTGATGGCGTGTTCCCCTTACATTAAGGACTCTAAAGTAAGAGATGTTGTTATGGCTTTGTTAGCAGAATAAAGAGTGGGTTAGCTAAAAATACTATAGAGCTTGTGGGAACCAGACCGATCGGGACGGGAAGAGACATTTTTTGCCACGCCCGATCGATCGGTGGATTCCTTGTCCGTTTATGTCGACATCGAAGCTAGCTGACAGCCTGTTTAAGGAAAAATGGGAAGTCTAGAGAAACCTCCCTCTGTCTGCATCCCGATATGTAACCACCCTCTTAGCCTTATGGCGACAGGTCCCTTGTCATTTCTCAAGGCTGATTGCAAGCTCAGATGTATTCTGCAGAGTTCAGCAGGCTGTGATCCATCTCAATCCTCAAATGACATGTTATTATTCTTTGTTAGCGTTGGGACGAATCCCGAGGGGCCTTTTTCTTCACCCGACGCTAACAATGAGGCTTACAAACGCGGCTTAAACGGCGCAAAATAGATGTCTTTTTGTTCCGTATCATAGGCGTGATCAATGATAATTCCCTTGGGATCAACCACCCCATCAACATAGAAAATTCCATCTGAGACATCATCCTCCCTCCCCACCAATACAGGGACTCTGAAGAGCGCCTGATCAGAATGCGAAGTGGGTGTCCATATGACATTGCGGACGCCATTGGTGCTCCTGACGGGGAATCCTTTTCTCTTTAAAACTTGGTACAGACCCCATGATGCAGCTTCCGCGACCATACTATCTAGCAGCGCTACTAATTTTTCGTTTCCCATTTCTACCTCCTCTTTTTTATGCGGTACTTTTCCCTAGTGGGCTCTCTTTAGGCCATGCATTCATATTTAAAGCATCGCGCAGAAAGAACCCTTATATATATGTATGATTTTTGCGGAAATTATCCCGCTTTTTTCGCTTTTGAATGGTTTACAGGGCCTTTTAGGGAAAAACTTGTTATTAATAGCATTATTAATAAGAGCATTAATAAAATGATTATTAACTTTTGGCGGCGGGCAGGATAAAAATAAAGACAAGAAAAGGCCGCCGGAGGCGGCCCGTGTTCCCGGGGATGGAGAAAAAAAGGAAAAATTGTAGAAAAAACGTCCCCGGGAGGGGAAAAACAAATTCCCTATAAGTTAATCTTACCACGCGCCGTGGCCGGGTCAAGGGCGGATTCCGTAACTAGATGTCAGCATCGGTTCCGGAAGGTCCTCGATCGTAACGCCCAGAACGTCCGCGAGAATCTTCACCGTAGATGCCCGTATCCCGCCGATCAATCCTGTCTGTTTATTACACCTGGATGGTCCTCACGGGGACGCAGGACCTTCTGGCTAGCCAGGACTGGGACAGAACCGTCGTGAGGTGGGCCTTCTGTAGGTTTGTTCCTGCTTTTTTCATAGGTATTTCTCCATTCTCCTTCTGATTTCTTCTGTAATTGCTTCGTATTCGGTCCACACCTCTTCGTATGTTTTTCCGCCTATGTAGCGGGAGGTGTTAAAGCCCAGACTGTACTGCCACATGTATGCGGTCCGCCACAAGGCCTCCCTCTGCACATCTTCGCAAGCGCTCAAAGCGCGGATTTCGTCGTCGGTCATACCACTTAACGTCCTGCCGTAGCTTGCCTGGCGCTGTTTGTCTGTAGCAGCCGCGGCCCGTTCCCACTCCCGCTCCCGCGCGCAGATTACATCGAACATCTTTTTCGCGTAAATATTACGCATGGTGCGAAACAACCCGGCCGGGGAAATGCTGCCCGGATCGTTCCGGACCTGATCCGCGTACGTGCGCCAGCACAACGGCGGGATATAGGGGCCGTAGTGCTTCCACAGGAAAATGCTCTGCTTGACCTGGTCGGTCGCATAGGCCGCGTTTGAGAAACCGCCGTTGCTGTCGAAGGGAAGGGTAGCAAAACGCAATTGGAAGTATAAGTTAAGTGCGGCCCCCGCGCGGCGGTTGTCAGTAAAAAGCCTGTTCTTCTGCCAACCTGCATAAATGGGAAATTTTACTTCTCCGCGCCCGCCCTCGAGTGTTTTGACAATGTCATCTATCTCCGCTCGGACGCGTCCCTCATATTCCCCGCGAGTCTTTCTGATCGCGTTGATCTGGGCCTGTGTGCGGGCAATCCATGGTAAGCTGGGGTCTTGCTCCGGTATTTTGAGAGTGACCGGCACCGGGTTCGGTGGCTGAGGTTCGGGTTCAGGCTTGGAGTTTGAGAAAACATCGTTGATGTCCTCGATATCCTCGGGGCAGAAAAGCGGCTCATCGTCGCGTTTGTCTGTAACCTTTTCCGCCTTGGCCGGGGTCGTCTCCTGAACAGCCGGGGCCGGGGGCTCATCTGTCGAGACCAGGGCTCGCTGCTCGTCGTCGTCCCCTAAAGGCATGTCCATTATGTCATCATTGTCCCCTAAAGGCATGTCCATTATGTCATCATTGTCCCCTAGAGGCAGTTCGTCAACGTCGCTCCTGTCAATGATCGCCTGTCTCTCTTCTTTTTTCATGATGTCCCCTTTTCATATCTGCGCTTTTTAATTATCTGAAAATGCTCCTCACTCCCGCGATACCCGCCGTCCCAGTAGATCAGGACCCCGGTATCGCCATCGTCCGTAATGATGCTGTGGCAGCTGATCCCTGCGTGGTTGATGTTCCCGCACACGATGTAACGCTCCTCACCGTTGCGACAGCTGACGGATACGTGGCAGTGGAATATGGTTTTCAGGCGGCCGGGGACCTCGTCGAAATCCACATTTTTGGGATTTGCCGATATGCCTCCGCAGTCGATGCCTGCCAGTAAAAAAGCTGTTTTCAAAAAGCTCCGGGCTTCGGCTGCCGCTGCCATCCGCAGGTATAGTTCGTAATCTAATGTTTTCATGGTTGTTCTCCTTTTGTGTTTTCGTCTCCGGCCGCGCATTCAGTCGTCAGCCGTGGATGAGTCGATGTATTGTCCCTAATACATATATGTCAGATTTTTTTTGAAAAATTTTAAATTTTTCTCTTTTTTGCAAACATTCAATTAAAAAAGGAAGGCAAAATACCTTCCTTTTCCGCATCTCGATTTACATTGTTTTCAATACAAACTCTCAACTGAGAGCATTCATACATGTTTTTAGTCATTAATGATGTAGTTCACAGCTTTTTCTGCCTGTGCAGCTGCAAATACGATCATCTTCTTGTCTTTTCCCAAAACAGCTGCCCAGCTCCTGCAGTAGGCAGCTGAGTTTGCCGCGCTGTTGTCTGTCTCGATTCCGAGCTGATTGATCAGTGCGGCAGCACCAATCTCAGCGACCAGTTCCTCAGCCGAGTAGGTCTCGGAGCCGAAAGAGACTTTCTGCAGTCCTTTCCGGTTCAGCCTGCGGGGATGTCCTGTAGAATGTACCACTTCATGCAACGCTGTGGAGTAGTACTCCTCGACATATTCGTACTGCATGATCCCCGGGATGTGGATGATATCACGTCCCGGCGAGTAGTACGCTTCGTTCGACAGCCCGTTTTCCAGCCTGATACCTTCCCGTGCCAGATATCCATGCAGTAACTGCTCAGCCTGCTCGACCGGGTTGTGGTTAAAAACCCTGATCTTAGGCTCCAACGGCGTCACACCGTCAACCTGACTGATATGGTATACGCGGTAATATCTCAGCACTGGGCGTTTCTGTTTTTTATCCTTGTCTTTGTTTTCCGATTCTTCCTGGTTTTCTTCAGGCCATTTCCAGAAGACGATCACCTCCGACCGTTCTCCTTCTTTGATGTTTCCACCCAATTCTTTCCACTGGCGCGCGGTAGCGTATTCGCCGGCGCCGTGCGTCAACAACAGCTGGTTGAGCAGCGAGTAAGGCTTTCCGGTAATACGTGACCTTGCTGCTCCGTCAACGGTCATCCACGGCCTGTGCCATGGGACTTCTCCCAGCTCCAGAGCTGAGATGACCCGATCGGTGATGATCTCGAACACGCTGGGCATTCAGATCACCTCCCCTTCGGCGACGGCAGCGATCTTGATCGAATTTGACGCGAGGTCATAGACAAAAACTTCTGCCGGAAGCCTCATAATCGGTGACACCTGCCCTTCGTTTATCGTCTGGACCATCCTTGCAAGCTCGTCCACAGTGATAGTTCTGCCAACATTAGATCCCGGAAGTACCAGGATTTCATCCACCGATGACGGAAGGATATAGGCTTCTGCTTCACCGTGCTCTTCGCAGTACATCCGAAACACCTCCGGATAGAAGAGTGCAGATGCACCGCCATACATGCCAGCCGTAACGACGTACAACTGATCCTCATCCTCAGTACCGAGCCCAAGAACCTCTGCCATGCTCCTTACCGTGATGTGGCGGCGGGTGTTGGCTTCGGCAGCCTGCCAGATCTCTTCCTCGGTGACACCGAGCTGATCGATAAGACCGCCTGTTGCCTTTACTGACCCGGCCTCATCACCAAGATCAAGGAAGATCCTCAGGATGAGCTCGAGGTTGAGGTACGGCTTCTTTACAATGTCTTCCGTCCCGCGCTTCTGGAGGGACAGGTAAGCATGGTCACGTACATAAGACCAGTCAGTCAGCCTTTCTACACCCAGGGGAGCAGTGTCCTTTTCCAGCACATCGCGGACTCTTGCCATAAATGTTTCCACAGTTTCGTGCTCTGAGTAATACACGACCGGGCAGACGGATTTGTCTGCAGTACAGATACGGATCCCCTTGCACGGAATGCCATTCTTTACGATTTCAATTTTTTCTGCTTCAATTCCTTCATTTTTCAGTTCATCGAATATTTTTTCCTCAAGTGTCTTCATCTTTGATCCTTTCCGCCCGTTTTGATCAGAACGGGCTAATACAATAAAGTTTGCCCGTTCTACGAACGGTCAGTATCGGTTGTACGAGATGCGGTCTCGTGTACATGGTTTATACAGATTACTGCATGTACTACAGTTTCAATGTCTTTTCACAAAAAAGGTTACTGACACCGAAACAACACACGATAAAGATATAAAAACCAACCCCGCCGCCCTTCGATTCCCGCGGGAAGGCGGACGCTTGCGGCTTAATGGCTTTTTTAAGTCGCCGCATCGACTGAGGGGATGATGTCAGCGTTTTGCTGATTTGCATCAGTGGGTGAGCTCAAGCCGCTGGGACAGGCTGCTGTCATCTTTTTTGTAGCGCCTGCTGTAGATCCCGAGCGTTTTTGCCTGCTCAGATAAGGAAAAAATGGCCGCATCCCTGGCTTCAGGGTCGTAAGCGTCAAGATCCAGCTCAGATATCATTTTCCTTTTTTCTTCAAATACCTTAACAAAAGCAGCGGCGGTTTCAGCAGCATCCGGTTCAGCAAGACGCTCCAGAAAATCCGTACGGAGCTTTTTGAGAGATTCCCTCCACGAAGTAGTACCAACAAGGTTGTCCAAACTTTTGCGTTTTCCCCTGATCATGTAACTGCCAACAACGTCGATGACCATCGCGTCGAGAGTTTCACTGAGTTCATGATCTTTGTCAAAGAGTATATGCTTATCACCCATCATTCATTCTCCCTGTTCCTGTGTATTCAGTATTTTTTCCAGGCTTTCCTGATCCCGCTCTGCGCCGAACATCATCACGATAGCTCTCAGCCGATCAGAGTCACCGGCACCGTACAGCTCGAGCATTTTGTGCAGTGTGGCCGGTGTTCGGACCCTTTTTCTGCCGGACTCCCAGTTCTGGATTGAAGCAAGTGTAACTTGTAAAAGAATAGAAGCCTGTTTTTGAGTTAGACTGCATTTCGATGATTCCCTGAGCTCTTTCAAAATAGTTTCATGCCGCATAGATCGTTCTCCAACTATGTTATAAGTTTAGCTTTAATTGACTTCCTAATTGGGCTAATTCTAAATTTCAGAGAGATGAAAATGGGGTCAGCTTAGTGGATAATCATCACTCCTTAAGAATCTTTTTCACAATTACGCTCAAATCAGCGCTTGTTAATCTGTCAGCAAGACCCGACAGCAGAAAGTTGAGGCATTCCTGCTTCAGTTCTCGCGCCGCCTGGCCCTCTGCGCTGAGAGCAAGCCGCAAGTCAGATACGGCACACAAAATTATTGCATTGGCTAATGACTCGTAGCCTGCATCATGGGGGTCGGGGAGATTAAAATCTTTATGCACGTGAGTTGACATCCTTCCTAAACGCATCTTCAAGGGGCCAGCTATTATTAAGGCGCCAGCGAAGTGTCTCATAATTAATACCGGAAGCTTCAGCCCATGCCGCAAGGCATCTTACCGTGCCCTTGTAGGAGATAAGGCGGTTATTCCGGCGATTGCGGTTGTTGACTTGGTGGCTGACAAATCTGCAGTTTTCCGGCGAATAATCGCCATTATTGTCGATCCGGTCAAGTTCTAAATCCTCATCATAGCCATGATCAAGCGCCCAATCTCTGAAAGCGTCAAAGCTTTCCAGCCATTCGGTGCATACCCTGATCCCCCGCCCTCCATATCGCTCATAGCCCTTACCTTTAGAGGGGCTATAGCAGCGAGAGAGCATATTTTTGTAGATGCGGTATAGGCGAGTACGGCCGTGTGCGTCTTTTGTAAGACGTGAGTATTCTTCCAGAGTCATATTAAAAACCTCCTTTGTTTTTTATATGTAAGAAAAACAAAGCTGAAGGTTTCGGCTTTTGCACGAACGCAGTGACGTGGATGGACGAGACGTAGTTATTGATTGGATTCGTGAAGGAAAAAGAAAGAGAGAAGAATAAAAGAAAAGAGAGTTATGAAAAAGAAAGGGAAAGTTTACTTTTGAACAGAGAGTTACGCGGAAGGGGGTATGCTTTATTGCCTTAGGGACGGGGACCAGAAACCGGCGGATTGCGGATCTTTCCCTGGAGGTGAGGAGCGGGGGACTAATTGGGGCATCGGGCGCGGAGAGAATTTGTTGAATTGTATAGATAAATATAGACGATTCGCGCGGGGGGGGGACATGGCAAAATAAGCGATGGCGCTTATTTTGCGCTTAATGCTTAAAATAACGTCTTATTTGGGAGATTATTTAGCGCTTATTTAATGTTAAATAATCTTATTTGAAATGCTTATTTTGTTGATAAATAAAGGGCTTTTCAGGGTTTTCGGAGAATTTACATAATATAATACAACTCAATACAATACAATAAAAAACAATTCAACATATAAGAATAAGCCTAACGGCTTATTCTCATGCTTCCCTGCGCCGCAGGGCGCAGAAGGCAGCAGAAGACATACCTCTGCGGGGACAGAAGGATTTAAACATAAGGCTAATCGTTCGGTCTACGTGATTCTAATGTGGATCATGATCGCTCGGGAAGAGCGGCCTTACGGCCGCTGGACATGGTAAAGCATGATCATCCCTCTTGTTAGGTTGTTCGTGGATCAAAAGATGTGGTTGCATCTCCGTCTGGCCTTCGGTCATGGCATGATGACTATGTCATATGGCTGCTTGTCCCGTTATACGTGATCTGGATGTGGACCTCGTATACAGACCGTAGAGGCGCGTTAGCATGTTCTGATATAAACTCACGCGGAGGCCATGCCGTTTTTATCCGTCGAGCCAGCGGTTAAGGCGAAGGACATTAAATCGCATGCCGTGCTTGTCGGTCTCGGCTGTGGTTTCTCATTGTAAGAACAATACGGCCGCGTATAAGGCCTGTAGATGCGTTTTAGCACGATATGGCATAAATCCCCCGCGGAAACCCATGCAGAATTTCTTCGCCGATGCGGCGTGTGGAGCAGCAAGCATTAAATCGCATGTTATGTCTGTTAGTCCCGGCTGGACATACAAAAAAAAGGAGCCCCGTCCGTCATCAACCAGCAGCGAGGCTATGCGCCTGATCCGTCTCAACGGCGCGTTCTCGCAGACACGTAGCGGCGAGTGATTCTTGATTCTCAGGCCCCGCTGTTCGATAAAAGTTGTTGACAATTTGACAAATGGGGGATATTTTACAAGCAAGGGCGAGAGCCTCGCTAAAATTGAATGGATACACGCATGCGCCCATTGAGGCGCATCCCGACACCGATCCGGCGGCTTTGACCGCTGGGCACAACCAATGCCGTATGTTCGTCGCGGCCGCGGGGGTGAGGGGTGAGCGGGCAGACTTAAAACTATGGCGCGCCGATTGGCGCAAGGAATTGATTTTTTAGGCCGCCGACGGCGGCACCCAAGGTAGATATTAACCGGCTTCGTGCCGGTCCGAGAAAAACGATGGTGAGCCTCAGGTATGTTTAATAACCTGACGGTATAAGAAAAAAGAATGACGGGCTGCAGGGATAACTATGTCCCAGCGGCAGATGACAAGGACTAACCAGACGAACGGTTGGTCTTTTTTTGTGCGCATTTTGCAAAAGGAGGAATACATGAGCAGCACAAAAGAAGCCCGCTCTGCCCGTGGGCGAGCGGCGAGGGATAAAGGCAAGCGCGGGGAGCGCGAGGTCGCCGAACGCTTCAGGGCCGCCGGCTACGTCAACGCACGGCGCGCTGTCCAGTACAACGGCCGTCCCGGGACAGCCGCCGATGTGACTGGGGTCCCAGCCCTACACATCGAGGTCAAGCGCGTCGAAAGAGAAGCCGTCCGTAAGTGGATTGCGCAGGCTATCCGCGACGCGAAGGCCGGCGGCAAAGGGGATATCCCCGTGGTATGTCACCGCAAATCCGGCGAAGAGTGGCTGGTGAGCCTTAGACTTGATGATTTTTTGACGATTTTAGGAGGGTCATTAAATGGGAACATCTGACGATCGCGGGCTTGAAGAGGCCCAGAAGGAAAACACCCAGCAGGGAAGCGAGAGGATTCACTTTCTGCAACTTAACAGCAGCCTGCTTTACAACACAGGAATTAAAAAGTTTTTCGCAACGCCGGGAGGCGACACACTGCTCCGCATCTACATCGAGGCCCACTGTGCATCACTTCAGAACGGTGGGGTCATGGAAATCCCCGAGTGGAGCGAAGCAGCTCAGTACATCATCGACAAGACTACGCTGACCGATCAGGGTCTTGATATGGTCCGGACGGCAATCCGCTATATGCTGCGCTACGAATTGGTCGACTGCACACGCCGCGACGGGACAGCCGTCAAGCTGACAAGCGCCGACATAAAGGACATCAACGTCGACGACATCGCGCGAATCGAGTTTTTGCTGACCCCCGAGTATACCCGGAGCTGGGCAAAGGACACACTGGACCGCAAAGAAAAACAGGAGAAAAAACGGAAAGAGCGGGAAGAGGCCGAAGCGGCCGAAAAGCTGGCTAAGGCGGACCTCGACAGGATCCTCACCGCGTGGAGCAAAACTGGATTCCCCAAGGTCGTGAGGATGACAGACAAAAGGCGCAAGCATATCGCCGCGCGTGTCAGATCCTACGGGATTGATCAGGTACTCGCTGCCATCGAGATGGCAGGACAGAGCGTGTTTTTACACTCCAAACCGTGGGCGACAATCGACTGGGTCTGCGAGAATGACGACAATATCTCCAAGATCCTAGAAGGCAAGTACGACAACCGCTCCGACACCCAGCAGGCGCCGGTCATGCCGGAGCCGGTCCTGGAGCGCGAGGACCTGAGCCGGCGCGGGGTCACTGATATAATGGAGCGCCTCGGCCTGATCGCAAGTAGCGGCGCAATCCGGGCCGACCGCTGGCCGGAGATCCGTGAGACAAGCGGATTGTCAGTAGCAAAGATTGTAGCCATTGACGCTGCGGTTGGATTCCACGCATAAAAAACAATAATAAGAAGGAGGAACAGAAATGAACGTAATTGAGATTTTTGCAGACAATTTTTTGGAGAACCGTAAAAAAAGGCGGGCAGCAAGAAAGGTCACTCGCGGCAAGTTGCAGGCCATGGTCAACGGTGGAGCAATCAAGTCGCTCAGCCGGGCGATCAAGATCGACCTGCTGCACGCAGAAAAGATCCCGACAGGTATCAGCGAGCTGGACGACCTGCTCAGGGGTGGGATTTACCGCAGGGGCGTCGCCATAGTTTGTGGCGAGAGCCACGAAGGCAAATCTGGGCTGGCCTGCCAGATCATCGCCAATACGTTGGCCAACACCGATAAGTACGTCCTCACTTACAGCCGCGAGATGGCCGACGGGGAGCTGATCTACAAGACGCTGATCCAGCTGGCCGGTAAGGAGATGGAGCCGATTCCCAATACGAGGGATTACGGGATCCCGGCAGCGACGGAGTGCGATATTCGGAAACTGGTAAATGAGCGCTATTTCAGCGTTTCCACCAAAGGCGCAGACGGGCACCAGATCCGCCCCGCTGAGCGCTGGGAACATATCAGCAAGACTTTTGAGGATTTTGCAGCAGCTACAGGTGGAAACTGCTTGATCGTAGTCGACCCTTTGATGATGCTGACGGCCGATACGGCCTGCAGCCCTGAGATGCCCAAAGATGACATTGAGCGGCAGGCTTTTTTGGCTACATGGCTGGAGACCTTCGCCAGCCAGTACCGCTGCTGGGTGCTCACCGTCGCTCACTACAAAAAAAGAACGGGTAACGCGATCTCTGACAAGGACCCGCAGGAGCGAATCCTCGGGGCTAGCGCCACTTTTAACTCTGCGGGGACGGTGATGACGTACAGCAGGTATGACTACGCTGACGTTAACTGGATCCGCAAAAACCCGGAGCAGGCGCTCAAGAGCCGTCGCTTTGCTGGCATCGTCAAAGAGGAGATTGGCGATATCGGTCCGCTGCCTGATGACGAAAAAGCAAAGGCAGAGAAACTCGCGGAGTACGCGGAGCAACTGATCAGCCTGCTACAGGATGCGCGTAATGTGACGGTCTATAAAAACCGGGGAAATCGCGGGAAGCAGGAAAGAGTGGGCTTATGCTGCGGCTACGATCAGATAACGGAACGCATCGGTTCCTACGGCCGCGGGGACTTCGGTGACGACCGCTACAATTGGAGGGCGAACCTCAGCGACGCCGTCGATCTGGCCGACCCGATCGACCCCGAGACCGGGATGACACTCTCAGAGATCCAGCGCAGGATTGATGAGGTCCTTATGCCCGCCTTTAAGGCCGGCGACAAATCCGTCGATCCTGAACTGACGCGGCTGATGGAAACGGCGCAGTGGCTGACAACCTACGCAGAATCCAAGTACGAGTCATAAAACGCGAGCTGTTCTAAAGCCAAGCCCAATGCCCTGCTTCGCCCGCGATCGCAACGGGCGCTGCTGAAACGTCCGAAGGGCGTATGCACTTTCGGGAAGCCGATAGCAGAGAGGACAAAGGGAAAGTGCTATCCCTACGGATAAAGTGAAGGGGGGAAAGAGATGAGAGAGAAGGCTTCTGTTTTGGCATGGGTCCTCTTCGGCTGTGCGCTGGACAGGACGCCAATCAAGACGCTCTTGGTTATGTTTGCTGTGGCGGTCGCCTTGACCGCCGCGGTAGTCTGCTAAATGATGACTTCTACAGCGAACAAGATGGTTAAGAGTTGTATTTTGTTTGCTTTTTTCTTCCCTGTCTCGCCCTTCGCTCAGGAGGTACGACGAGCGGATTGATGGTGTATATGATGACCGACCAGTACCCGGACTGGTAGTCAGCATTATATCGCCAGCAGTACAGAGTATTAGCGGACGTTCCCTCTTCCGGCAGGAGGCAGCGTCCGTTTTCTTCTGCGGGGACATACCTTATAACACCGAGATCACCAAGGACATAATTAACGAGATCATCAAAGATCTGCTTTTCTGCGATCTCCGGTTCCATTGAGGCATCATAGGGCGTCTGGAGGACGGACTTCCAGGTTTGCATGACCGACTTATCGGACAGCCGTTCCCTCCATTCGCGGCTCTGGAGGACAAGATAGCCGTCATGCCGCTTCTTGGGAGAGATCCGGCGGTCCGCATTGGCGCGTTCACGGGAGATCCTCAGAAGATTACGGTTGAGACCCTCTGCTTGGGCGACCGACTGTTCCAGTTCCGTCACGCGGTCTCTAAGAACGACCTTTTCCTTTTCTAGGGTTGCAGTACGGTCTGCCGACTGCGCAGACTGTAAAATCTGCCTGCGGAGAGAAGAGACTTCTGTTTGGAGAGAAGTGTTTTCCTCTTGAAGGCGCTTGTTTTCGGACTGCAGGGCTATATATTTCTCCCTTGCCCTTTTCTCTCTTGCTTCCGCTTTCCGGGAACTGTCCCTATACATAGAAGCAATGCCAACCATCTCAGAGTATTCCTCCTGCGTTTGCAGGATGTGTGTCGCGTCCTCTTCCCCGCACAGGCGGAAGCCTCCGAGAGACGATTTTCTAACATATTCCATCTGGTTATTCTCCTCCATGCCTACAGGCCGCGCAGGTAATTGGCGGCGATCACGTCAACACGGTTGTGCCCAAGCGCTTTGCTGGCGATCAGCATTGCTTTCCGGTCGAGCCTCCGACCTCTTTCTTCCTTCCGGCAATAATACACTTCACTCTTGTATTTGATCCCGGTCTTTTCGTTCACCCTGTCATAAGGGATGGCGTCATATTCCCGCGCATGCATCCGGTACATACGGGTGGCGTAGTCTGCCCGGTAGGAATGGATGTCGGCGGCGGAACTGACATGCTGCCAGACTTTCTCATCCGGCCGGCGGTCTTTCATCCTGGCGATGATCTCTTCTCGGCGCGGGCCGATGATTGGAGCGAAGCGTGAGCGTCCGCCTTTGTCTTTCCGATGGTGGATGAAGTAGCCCTCCTCCGGGAACGTGGTGAGCGCGTCCCGAAGGGCGTTCAGGTGCGCCTGGTCGCGGTCAGCGGAGCTTTGACGATGGAGAAGATTCACTTCTTCCTGCATCCGTTCACGGCTCCACAGGTCATCCCCGGTAAGGCGCTGCAGAACATTTCTCCGGCATCCTGTTCCCTTGCAGAACTCGATCAGTTCGGCGTTGTTGGTCTCGGAAAAATGTCTGTCGCGGGAAACGGATTTCCTGCTTCGGTAGATGTCCTCCCGGCGTCTGACAGGAGGGATGAAGCGGTCCGGATCCGCCTTGTCGATCCCGAACAGTTTATTCAGGGCGGCCGCTTCCGTCTGGATCGTCCAGGCAGAATATTTGTATTTTCCATATCCATCCTTTTCGTCGGCGCGCATTTCCAGCCACTCCCGCGCGTGGCGCTTCGCTGCCTTAAGCGTTGTCGCATCCGGATGTGCCGTCTTCAACCAACGCAGGTAGTAATTGATGTGCTTTTTGTAGGTTTGGTAGGTGGCAAATGAATATATTCTATCTGCTGACAATCCCAGTTGCACGTCTGCCCGCTTTGACTGGCCGAAAGCCTGCATGGAATTAAGACGTTCATGCGCAAGCTGATGTAAAGTTTTATGATACCTGTTTTTGTTTTTTCTTCCCATCTATATTCACCGTCCTGTTCTGCCGGATCTTACTCGGCAGGAGATCCACATGATTCTGTGTACGGTTCAAGTTCCAAATGTTCAAAAATAATCGGTCGCTGTGAGGTGATCTTTGGGATGCGCCTGCAGTTTCCAAAACACTTTTTAACGTCTTATGTATGACGGCCATCAGGCAGTTGATACACTGTTTTCCGCCGGTGTACGGCGCACGCGGGTTTTACGATCAGCGTGATCACCTTCAATGGGCTTACAAATGCTGCATCCCTCTTTTACTTCGTGGGATTACCGAAGGCATCTTTTCCTGTCTATTCAGGCGGCAAAGAAGAGACGGACGAAGGTTGTCTCTTTCTCTGGCAGAGATTTCTTCAAAGGAAAATGTCTCTCATAAGGATCCCTACTGTCCCTTCGCGAGGGCTACTTCGGGGCTTTTCAGGATCCCATGGCGTGGCTGCCATGCAAAAAGCTATCTATATAAAACACCTACTGTGTATATCTAAAGTATACAAGGCAGGTGTCCGTTTTCTGACTAATCTGAAATTTTCGGGCAGGAATGCGGGATGTGCTCCCCCTGCTATCGGTTTACCCGTTCACTAAGTAAACGGATAAACCGATTTTATGACACCATCCAGAGTCAATGCTAAGTATATGGTGATATACTGAGCTCAGAGAACAGTTTTCAAAATGTTTGATAGCTTTTTGATGGAGGAGGTCATAACATGCAACACGAAAATAGGACGAGGATTCAAATCTCCTGCAGAAGCATTTTAGATTTGCCCGTGGACACGATCGTTAATTCGGCGTTAGCTGATGCGAAGGTCGGAGTTCCGTTCCACGGAAAAAAGACATTGGACTATATGATATATGATGCGGCGGGATATAAAGACATGCTGAAAGAACGAAAAAAATATGGCTACCTGAAGGTCGCAAAGTGTTGTACAACCTCTTCGTATAAGTTGTCCGAGCGCGGCATTCAGCGTGTTATTCATGTTAATGTTCCCAGAAATGATATAAGTCATAACGAGAAAAACTCGCTGGTGGCACTTGCCCGATGTTATTACAACGTACTGTTGGAAGCAAAAAAATATGATGCTTCAAGCATAGCCTTTCCTTTATTGGGAGCAGGAAACAAGAATTTTGACGAAATGACAGCAATTAGGGTTATGCGATATGGAACGGAAGAGTTTTTATTCGAATATCCGGATTATCCAATTGACATTGTTGTTTCTATTATTTCCGAATCAGCATTTAGAGCGGCAGAGTTCCTTTTTACTAGATTCGATGATCCCGTAAATCCTTACGCAGTACCGGAGTTTAACTATGATGAAGCAGTTGCCAAGGGATACTTTAGCGGTAGAGGGAAAAAATCGATGATCAACGAAACTGAAATGTATGAAAGAGTATTTGAGAAAACGGAAATAATAGAAAGCGCCCGTAAGGCTTTCAGTGAATTAGTGGGGGTAAAACTCACAAAATCAGGAGCATTTGATCCGGAAACAGATACTCCATTCCTGATAGAAGTGAAAAGGCTCAAGGAAAAAATGGATTACAGCGCGAGCAAGATTGCTGAAAGAGCCAACCTAAGTGAAAGCCAGGTAAAATATATTTTAGCTAATAACCGAAATTATGACCGGGAGAGCGTGATTGGATTATGCTTCGCATTTGGGCTGTCTTTGGAGGAGAGCGTGAAACTTATGAGGTTAGCCGGCTTTACGTTTCAAGAAATGAGAGGAGATATGTTGATCATGGCCGGAATTAGGAAAATGGAGAATATTATTCAAGGAAGAGAGAATAAAGAATTACCACTAGGAAGAGTGGTGGAAATTGAAGCAGAAATAAATGATCAATTATTAGAAGAGAAAATAGATTATGTTTTTATCGGCAAAAGGGACAGATATCTGGGCTTGTTAGGATTGGATAAAGAGAGCCACCAATGAGTTGGATCAAATGAATAAACACACGTACGTTTATTGGCCCGGCGATAACAACTGAAAATGTAAAATGGTACACTGTCTATATTTAGAGGCTGCGGAAGACTAGTAAGTTTTTCGCAGCCTTTTTTATGTCGACTGTTAATAAATGCAGACGCTAATAGCTAATTTAGTAGCTCTGCTGTGGAACATAGGAACAAGGGCACGTCAGGGGAAGATCCCCCTGGGACTGAGGCCGGAAGCCGGACGTCCGGGATGAACAAGACGGTAGCTGCCAGATACCGATTTTTTTTTCGGGAACGTTCAGAATGGAGTCAGGGCAAGGGCACGTCAGGGGAAGATTCCAAGATTTAAGTCGAATACAGAAAGGAGGAAAAAGCGTGAGAAAAGTAGTCAACAGAAAAATGTACGACACTGAAACAGCGGAGTGTGTCGGAGAGGATGGATACGGGGCTGAGATCTTCACAGGTTACTGGGTTGAAAGACTGTATCAGAAAAAGAACGGGGAATTTTTTCTTTACGGAGAAGGCGGTTGTAAAAGCAAATACGGAAGGCATGAGCCGGGTATCGGATATATAGAGGGAAGAACGATCATACCCCTGTCAGTAGAAGAGGCTAAAGACTGGACGGAACAGCATCTTGAAGCCGATGACTACATTGCTTTGTTTGGTGAACTTGAAGAGTAATTTAAGCGAACACAGTGCCAGGGCGGCCTACTGGTTCGACATAAGGATCAGCAGATGCGTGCAAAAGACGACAAACAGGATCTGCTGTAAAAGATATTCGCATTCAGTCTTTCATAATTGATGCAAGGAACGCCACCCAGAAGAGGAGAACCCACATGAAAAAGGTACATGACAAAAGAATCATAAGAGGGAGGGGACAATACCGAGCCCGATCGCCAACGAAACGGGAGACACATCCGTAGAAGAGATGTTCGTGAAAGACCTACATATTATTATATATTTTCAGGCCGAAAAGGCCGGAAGGGAACACATATGAACAAGAATAAGGTGTTTTTTGATGGGGCAATGACCGGTGAGAAAAAAAGGTCAGCCTCGAGGAATTAAAAGATCTGAGCGTTGCCGAGCAGTTCGTGCACCTGGAGAACTGCGGCTACCAGAGGGGATTGGAGAACCGCTTCATCGCAGCCACGCTTAATGAGTGGCACCAGATCATGGATGCCGACGATGGCAGGAACGTAAAGGAAGATGCAGTAGATCTCCTGAGCGTGGAAAAGGTCACGGTTCCGTTTACTTTGGAAGATGCAGCCGGAAAGGTCATTGATGAGTACAATTTCACTCGCCTCTACTACTGGGACACTGATCCGGCAAGACTGATCGTGCAGTGCTGGATCAAGGGAGGCACACCGGAGACAGTTCTTACGATGCCGCTTACCGGAACAATAACTACCAACGGCTTTTTCATCGCATCCTCCACGAATTCTGACTATACATTGACAGAACACGATGTGAAGTGCGCAGAGGAGATGTTCTGCTTCTTACATGGATGGGAAACAAAAGTTGTTGAGCTGGCAAATGGCCAGTATGCGCTGGCAAGCCACGTTTGGCATGAGGGCAAGGTCTGGAGCGGATTTCCCGTTTGTGGAGACGGGAACAAGAAAAATTACAGCGCAGCGATAATGAGAAGTCTACTCCGGGGAACCCACGGCTATATGGACTACAGCGTTGGGGAAGATGACAGCATGACTTTTGCTACAGAAGAGGCAGCATATGCCTGGGCGGAACGCATCGGCATTAAACCAACCTAAAATGTGACCGGATCGGACAGGAAGAATTGATCACGAATGGCGGTTGATCAACTCGCTTGAGATCATGGATCACAGACGGCTGCGGGGCGAAAGCCCCCGCAGCCCCGGATTGAGAAAAAAGAATAACATGCGTCTTTCCGGCCTGACGACAAGACCGGTACCAATACTATTAACTCTAAGGGATTCGGCGAGCCGAAGAACTGACAAACCGGACTGGTGCCAGAACGTGACAAAGCTGGTACCTAATTAAGACACCCCCTCAGAGAAGGGGAGAAAGGTAATAATTATGAAATTAATAATTGCAGTAGCAGATTGCTCTAACATTTTTTGTGAAGGGCCCAGGACAATTAAGATCTGTTACGACGTCATGGCAGTCGACGTCAGGATCTGGGAATCCGGCATGAACGAAACAGATATCGACAAATACACCCGCGAAAAAGTCGATGCAGTCATTGGCCGGGGGCAGATGTGGGATACGGAATGCTCTGTCATCGGTACATACGATCAGCCCACGATGAGCGTTGAGCGATTTGAGCGGCTCAAACGGTGGCTGTACCAGTGGGCAGACTGGCAGACGTGCTTTTACGAGATCCGCTATGTGTATGACACTCCCGTCGTCAGAGACCAGATCAGGGAAGAGATCGGAAAGTTCCTAGATGAGGGTGGCTGCGGAACTGTCCACATTGGCATGTTGAACGTCTCCTTTGACCACAAGAGCATCAAAGTCGTACCCAACGGCGTCAGCGTCGAGATGACGGTATCGTGCATTTTCACCCCGCACTACTCTGATCACAAGAAGATCTCCAGAATCGTGAAGATCCCGGATGCCTGGGCGTATTTCTATGATCTTGCAACGACCAATGGAAGGCTTGCGGCAGAACACCCGGAGCTGATCGAAGCGATGACGGACGCAGTCGTGGATTCAATGGAAGATATGTCAGGAGAGCTCGGGACTGAGCTGCATTGCTACACGACTATGAATGATGAGGTCCCTGTAGTGCTGAGGATCGGCCCTGATCCGGGGTACGAAGCAGCAATACCGTGGCTTCCGGGTGATCAGGAATGAGAGGTAAGAGCATGATAGAAGTGTCATGGCAGGATCAGACAGGAAGAATTGATCACGAATAGCGGTTGATCAATCTGCCTGAGATCCCGGATCACAGACGGCTGTGGGGGCGAGAGCTCCCGCAGCCCCGGATTGAGAAAAAAGAATAACATGCGTCTTTCCGGCCTGACGATAAGACCGGTACCAATACTATTAATTCTAAGAGATAAAAGGGGACAAAATGCCTAAGTATTATAATGAGAACCGCCGCAAGGCCATGGAGTGCTACAGAAAGAAGAGAAAAACGATCCAGAGTACACTGACCTTCAAGGCATGGAAGAAAGATCTGATTGAGGAACAGGCAGCAAAGAGAGGGCTGTCCATGAACAGGTATTTCCTCGGGATGATGGAGAAAGATGCACAGGGAAAGGTCTATATCATCCCTGATATGGACAAGAACGAAGCGATAACCAGGGTCAGGGAACTTGCAAACATGGATGCCACTGACGAAAAGGTCAGCGCCATGATGGGAGCCCTTGCAAAGAGAGAGGCGTCGGCTGTCACCGAACTGTCTGCTGATACGGGTGTGGACGCAGAAAAGATACTCCGCACTCTCCTGGCCTGTGCAGGTACGGAGATGACCTACACCGGGGTAGAAACGATCATCGAGAGCCTTGAAGAGTATGGCGCCGACAGAGACGCCCTGCTCACGGCGATGAGAGCGGCCGGCATCGAGACTGCCCTCCCCGCCCAGTGTGTGCGGTCTGGAATAAAGGAACCTGAAGAAGAGGATTAAAATACTAGACATACAAGTTGCCGCCGGAATAGACCCCGCAGATCCGCCCGGCAAAGCTCAGGCGCCAAGGAGCATTTTCCTGGCGCCTTACTTACTGGAGAAATTAAATACAATGGAGGTATGCAAAACTATGACACAATTAGACAAAAATACAAACAAAATGGAAAATATTGCAAATCGGGATGAGACGGGAAAAGGAGGCTCTTGGATATGGTGCTCGTGTCGGATGTGCAGTCACGGAGGTTCGCGTGACGATATCATAAGTGTTTCCTCAGCTTATTCTCCCGATTAATCGCCTACAATCCGCTTCGCATAGGCGGCGAGGAGGGAAAGATGTTCTTCCGGCAGTTCCGATATTACGGAAATCAGCCTTCTGCGAAAAGCTTCGTTTTCATTTTTTAGGTGTTCATCAGACATTTCGAGGACCAGGTCATATCTATTCTTTTCTTCAAACATTTCTCCTTGGCCGGTCTCAAGCCATTCCCGTTTCACTCCGTATTCCCGGCAGATCATCATGCGTACAGACTCGACTGGAATATTTCTGCCTAGTTCATAATTGCTGAGAGTTCCTCTCTTGACTCCGATCCGTTCAGCAAACTCCTTCTGTGTAAGACCTTTCATCTTCCGGAGGGTGATAATCCTGTCCTTCATTTCTTCCATTTTTTGCTCCTTACTGTGGGGAAACAACCGATCAGAGCATTCGCTCTTTTAAGCTCTTTGAAACAGTCCTTTTCCATATTTTAACGGTAGCAATGCGTCGTGTAAACATGTTTTGCAACAACTACGCATTCACATTGACCTGCCGGGCTTGCTGCATTATAATTGCTTCAAAGACGCTTTACGCTTCTAAGTTGCACCATGGAGGAGGCTTCACATGACTAAGAACGAAGATCATTACATTAACGCTATTTTCCGTGCAATTCCACATATGAGTGAGTTTGAGAAAGGAAGATTAGTAGGATACGCAGAAGCCTTGGAAACGATATGTAACAATCAACACATGCAAGCAGAAAGGACCGAGAATGATGACCGGGACGATGCATTAGGGATTAGGCAGGAATAATTCATAAATACTATCTATAACAAAGGAGAAAACAGGTATGAAAAAAAAACTGATAAAAGCCGCATTACTTGTGGGGGTGCTATTTACGTTCGCCTATGTTGTGGGAGACGGCTATCCCGTCCAGGAAGTACTGCTGACTGTCCTCTTCCTCATTGGGGTCTGTATGATCATCCTGCCTTTGTTCGCATACCCCGACATAAAGTACAAAGCCGCGATAATCGTCGGCGGTATCATCCTGGCCGTAATCACGGCCTGCACTAGTTATGCACTGCAGGAGATTATTGAAAACATCCCCTTGATCCTGTTTACCCTTCTTTGCGTAGTGGCAGTCTATGGCCCAATTGTCTTACTCATATGGTTTATAACATCATGATGCATAACACAAATAACAAAAGTGTATTCGGGGTTAGGAACGCCAAGAATGCACTTTTGTTTTTTGCCCTGCGTTAATGCTCATGTACGGTAAGGAAGCAAGCAACCGAAAACAAGAGATAGACCGCCAGCACTACACTATTCCGAACCAAAGACCAAAAGATAAGCATTGT
>CADBIU010000020.1 GCA_902794825.1 uncultured Lachnospiraceae bacterium | reverse complement strand
CCGAGAACCTCATCCTTCATCTTGGGAGCAGCGGGAGCAGCAGCTGCGGGAGCAGCAGCAGCGGGCTCTTCATCCTGGACTGCGGACAGCGGGATCGTGCCGTTGCGGAGCTTCTCAACGAGTTCTTCGAAGTTGGACTTAACGATTGTTACGGAAGGACCGTAGATGACCTGGATGCCGTTGCCCTTTACAACAACGCCGGAAGCACCGGTTCCCTTGAGCAGAGGCTGGTCAACCTTGGAGGCATCTTTGAGCGTAAGACGAAGTCTTGTAGCGCAGCAGTCAATATCACCTGTCAGGTTGTCGAGACCGCCGATGCCCTTGAGGATCGCTGCGGACTTGGGATCTACGTTTGCAGCAGCAGCTTTGCCGCCTGCAACGCCGACACCGGTTCTCTGACGATACTCGTCCTTGGAGATCATCTTGACTTCTTCGTCATCGCCTTCACGTCCGGGAGTCTTGAGATCCTTCTTGAGGATGAAGGTACGGAATACGAAGAAGTACAGTACGAAGTAGATCGCGATCAGAGGAAGCACGCGGATCCAGTGAGTCTTGGCATTGCCGGGAAGGATACCGTACAGGATCAGGTCGATCAGACCATCTGAGAAAGTGGTTCCGATCAGGACATCAAACAGGTCGCAGAGCAGGAATGCCATACCTGCGAATACTACGTGGATACCGAACAGTACGGGAGCGAGGAAGAGGAATGTGAACTCGATAGGCTCTGTGACACCGGTAAGGAAGGATGTAAGAGCTACGGAGAACAGCAGGGATCCTGCCTCTTTCTTCTTCTCGGGTCTTGCGCAGGTGTACATAGCAAGAGCAGCGCCGGGAAGTCCGCCCATCATGAAAGGATACTTACCCGCGAGGAACTTCGCGGACTCGTCGAATACCTGGGTATTGGGATCAGCCAGCATTCTGAAGAAGATGTTCTGGGCACCCTGAACCATTTCGCCGGCGATTTCTCTGGATCCGCCGACACCTGTCTGCCAGAAAGGCATATAGAAGATGTGGTGCAGACCGAAGGGGATCAGAGCACGCTCGATGCAGCCGTAGATGAAAGTTCCGAACAGTCCCGCCGCATTGACGAGATCGCCCAGCGCATAGATACCGGTCTGGATCGCGGGCCAGATGAAGTAGCAGATGAAGCCTGTTACGATACCGAATACCATACACATGATCGGTACGAAACGGGTGCCGGAGAAGAAGGCCAGGGACTGGGGCAGAACCTGTTTATAGAACTTGTTGCAGGTAAGAGCCGCCAGAAGGCCTGCAAGGATACCGCCGAACACGCCCATCTGCAGGGTCTGGATACCAAGAGCCGTAGCGATCGCGCCGTCCTTGACGTTGGGGCCGAGGCTGCCGTCTGCCAGGATGGATCCGTCGATGGTGAGCAGTACGTTCATAGTCGTCAGCATGATCAGATAGAAGATTGCCGCGGATAGAACTGCTACACCTTTTTCCTTCTTGGCCATGCCGAGCGCAACTGCCAGGGCGAAGATCAGAGCCAGGTTGCCGAACACTGCGTTGCCTGCGCCGTTGAGCAGCTGGAAGAACATGTACAGAATATTGCCTTCATGCAGAATACCCGACAGTCCGTAAGTAGCGATTGTCGTAGGATTTGTGAAGGAGCTGCCTATGCCGAGCAGAATACCTGCGGGCGGCAATACTGCGATCGGCAGAAACAGAGACTTACCGATCTGCTGGGCGACCGCAAATGCCTGCGATCCGCCGTTACCTTTGTTTTTTGCCATAGTTTTTCCCTCTCATTCAAAACTGTGCAATGGTTAACTGTTACACTAATAGGATACGACATGAAATCGTTTTCAATACATAGATTTTTTAGCATTATTATCATTTCTTTATAATTCTTAAAGAAAAAAGTGTGCAACTTGGTGAAACATGCTAAAATATACCCAAAATCAAAATTGTTATACGAGAAGAAAGTGTTCATTTCTAAAAACGAGGGGGAAAATTATGGACGATATCATTATTCTTGTTGACGAGAACGGAGAGGAGCAGGAATACGAACTGCTGGATACAGTCGAATACGAAGGGGAACGTTATGTAGTGCTGATCCAGGATGAAGATGATGAGGTCTCTATTTTGCAGATTGAATCTGAAGAAGATGAGGAACTCTCGCTCATTACCTGTGAAGATTCGGTGATCGAAGAGGTCTATCAGATCTTTAAAGAAAAGAATACTGAGAATTATGATTTCGACGACTGATCTTCCTGTGACTGGAATATAGGGGAAATGTCAATATTAAAGAAGCGGCGGTGTCCATTTCGGATCCCGCCGCTTCTTTGCGCGTTTCAGATATAGTTCCTGTTTCCCCAGTGGATCACTGCCAGCATGCCGGGACCTGTGTGGGCGCCTATGACCGGGCCCAGGCCGCAGATCAGGACATCCGCGTCAGGGGTGGATGCGAGGACGCGCTTCTTCATCGCCTCTGCCTCGGACGCACAGTCGGCGTGCGCGATGATCACATTTTTGGGCAGAGATCTGTCAACAGCAGCTTCATAGCACTCAGTAAGAAATGAAGAGGCTTTGGCGAGGCCTCTCTTCTTGGCGATACTGATCAGAGTCCCGTCATCGGCGATCTTGAGGATCGGCTTGATGTTGAGAACAGTGCCGGCTACAGCAGTTGCAGCAGAGATCCGTCCGCCTCTTCGCAGGTATTTGAGGTCATCTACGAGGAACCAGTGACAGATCCTGAGCGCATTTTCGCGGAGCGCCTTCGCGTTTTCTGAAAGGGATACGCCGTCCTGTCTGGCCTTGACAGCGCTCATCAGGAGAAGGCCCATTCCTCCGGTAGCAGCCAATGAATCGACGATCTCGATCTCGAGCTCCGGAAAATCTTCCTCGATCTCTTCCGCGGCAGTGCGGGCAGAGGAGCAGGTGCTGCTGAGTCCTCCGGACAGGGAGATGTAGAGAATATCGCGGCCCGAAGAAGCTTCGCGCCTGAATACCTGTTGGTAAAAATAGGGAGTGATCTGACTGGTGTGCGTCATCTCGCCGGCCCGCATGGCGTTATAGAAATCCAGGAGCTGGGCGTCGGAGAGCCGGTTTTCCATCAGGTGTTCTGTCTCTCCGAGAATGTATTTCATGGGAATGATCACGATATTATTATCTTCGATATATTTCTGGTCGATGTCCACCGACGCGTCGATGCAGATCACATAGTCTTTCATTTTGGTTTTCTCCTGCTTTATTTATATAGGTTTTTATGGAATAAGAAACACTTGTGTATTATTATACAAATGCACCAATGTTCTAAACAACCCTAAGTTGACAGCTGAGTGTATAAGAAGCATCAATGAAGTCGGAAATTGTTTCTTTTTACACAGATTTACAGTATGTTGGGGAATTTTGAGAGAGAATTGTAAGAAAAGGTTCGGGGAGACGTCAATATGGACAAAAGAGTGATGAAAACAAAGCGGGCTATTCACAGTGCTATGACAAGACTTCTGTCGGTAAAGCCGATCGAGGAGATAACTGTGACGGAATTGTCCAATGCCGCCGAGATCAACAGAAAGACTTTTTACAGTTATTACAACAGCGTCTATATGGTCGCGGAGGAAATGGAAGACGAGATCGTTGAGAGGTTTGAAGATACCCTCCGGAAAATTGATTTCGAAACTCTTCTTCAGGATCCCCAGACCACTTTTAACACGCTGGCCAGGATCATCGCTTCCGATCTGGACTTCTATGAGACGATCCTTACGAACAGAAATCAGGTCTTTTTCCTGCAAAAGATCATCACGTCCTTAAAAGAGAGGATCATGGCGCTGTATTTTGACAGAAACAGCAAAGACTTCGAACTGCAGGAATATATGCTGGAATATATCATCTCGGGTCTGGTGTCCGTTTACCAGAAATGGTTTAAGAGCGGCAGAAAGACAGACATAGAAGAATTGTCAAAGTATATCAGCATGCTGGCTGTAAACGGAGTAAAGAGTATTCTGACGGCGCCCGACGAGGAAAAAGAATCCCGCTAAATCAGCAGATCTGTGTCGTGGATGATGCTTAATCGTCTGAAGTCTGATATAATAATAACAGATAACAGAAATGATCCGGCTGTCCTTTCAGCCGGTCCCTTGCTTTACAAAAAGGGGGAGAGCTTATGAAAAACCAGATCATCATTACAATCGGAAGAGAATCCGGAAGCGGCGGACATGCCATTGCCAAGAAGATCGCTGACGAAATGGGAATCGAGTGCTATGACAAGAAGAAACTTGTTGAGGGCACTGCGAAGATCAGCGGCATGGACAGAAACTATGTCAAAAAGCTTGACGAAAAGCCAGTCGGTTTCCCTTTTTCAGGAAGAATCGGCGCCTTCGAGGATTCTCCCGAGAGCAACGTCGCGAGAAAGACATTCGAGTATATCAGGCAGATCGCTGAGAGCGGCGAGAGCTGTGTGATCGTAGGCCGCTGCGCGGATTCTGTTCTGAAGGGCAATCCCAATGTGCTGCGTGTCTTCGTAGTGGGCGATGTCGAGCAGAAGAACAAGAGACTGGCCAGGATCCAGCAGATCTCTGTGGAGGAGGCGGATGAAGAGCGCAAGGAAACAGACAAGTACCGCCGCTCTTATCACAATTTCTACAGCGACACGAAGTGGGGAGACTCCAGAGCTTATGACCTGATCGTCAACTCCAGCCGGCTCGGGATCCAGGGAACAGCTGATTATATTAAAAACTTTGCGGAAGCATTTAAGGAGATCTAAGACATGAAGATGTGTGGACACTGCGGATCAGGCAACGACGACAACAGCAGATTCTGCATACACTGCGGGGCGCCTCTTGAGGCCCGGAGCGGAAGTGATGCAGACAGAGGGCCTAAGGAGGAGATCATTTACACGGATGTAGCTCCCAGGAGCATTCCGATATCGATCATTTTGTCGTTTGTCACCTGCGGTATCTACATGCTCTACTGGATCTACAGACTCAACGACGAGATCAACGAGCTCGCACAGGACGAGACGGCGCCCGGCGGCGGACTGGTAATAATACTTACGGTCCTGACCTGCGGCATTTACGGGCTCTACTGGTATTACAGGATGGGAGAGAAGTGCGATTACATCGCGCAGACACACACATCCAACAATATCCTTTATCTTGTTCTGGGCATATTCGGGCTCGGGATCGTCTCGATCGCTCTAATGCAGGATACTGTCAACAGAGTGCTGGAGTAAACGGATGCGTCCGGATATGGTAAAAGAGAGTGGACCGGAAGGTCTTTATAGAGAAAGATACAGCAGCAGAAAGATACGCTTTCTGCTGCTTGTCTGTCTTTTGGGGATTGCCTGCCTGATCTGGCTGAGAATGGGAGGACCATCGGTTCCCTGCGTATTTCACAAACTGACGGGACTGGAGTGTCCCGGCTGCGGCGTCACCCGGATGATCCTTGCGCTCTCGAGACTGGATCTGCAGGCGGCCATGAAGGCCAACGCTTTTTTGACCGTTACACTGCCTTACCTGACCGCCCTCCTTATATACAGCGCTTATAAATGGATAAGAAATGAAAAGGCGGGAGCAAAAGCTGAAGCCGCGGCAGTCGTTTACTGTATTGGCCTTATCTTATTCGGGATATTCAGAAATCTCACATGATCATCCTTTTTCTGCGGCCTGTCCGATGTTTCTGCGCCTGCGGACAGCTGTGAACAGAGCGGGATAACCGGCGACGATATAAAGGGTCAAAACAGTGTAGAGGATAACATGACCCGCGGCTGTACCGGTCAGGGAATAGATCGGCTTTTTGAGGACGAGCATCCAAATAAGGGCAAGCGGTACGCCGCACAACACTCGGATGATCTTCTGAGCGAGCGTACCCTCTGCTGTAAAGCGCACATAACGGATCTCGATGAAAGCGCCCGCCAGAACGCCAAAAAAGGCGCCGGCAGCGGCATAGCCGTCATTTTTCATCGCGGTGGGATCTACTACAAGATTGCCGTCAATATAATCCACAGGATAAGTTTTAAAAGTGAAATAAATAATAGCGAGCACTGCCGCGGCGCACCCTGCGGCGATCAGTTTGTACAGCAGGGAACGGTCTTTCTTCACTTTTTCAAACAGGCGGGCGTTGACTGCGATCATGATCACGGAGATCAGGATAGACGCCAGCACGTCCGTCAGTGTGTGGACACCCAGAAAATTGCGGGATAACGCCGTAAGAAGGATAGCCGCGACGCACAGACAGGACACGGCTTTATTCTTATCCCGCATCGATAGGGAGCAGGAACCGAAGAAGGAAGACGCCACCTGAGTATGTCCGCTGGGAAAGGAGTAGCCTGTGGCGCTCTCAATGGCTTTTTCAGGAGGATCCAGCTGCGGCCACCGGACCCAGGGGCGGTAGACGCACGCAGTCAGTTTGATGACATTGTTTAAAAAGAGACCGCTCACAGTATTGGTGATGAGCCGGTATCCGAAGACTCTGTCGACAGCCCAGAAGATGATCACGCACAGGATGGCCGAACCAAACATCGCAATATTGGTGACCGTCATCATAAATGAAGTCATAAGATCACCTGATGACTCTCGCAGTTGTTGAAGAAGAAGTAAATATCTCAGATCCATGTATAAGCCTCTTTTTTCTTAAACAATAATACAGGGCCGGCAGTTCAACTGCCGGCCCTGCTCTGTGCTTAATTATAAATGCGATCAGATTCGGATGCAACTGTTAACAGTATCTGATCGGTCCTGACGGGTCAGGTGCTTCAGAACTGAGTGAACGCAGGCGTGTCAGCCGGCGCATTCAGAAGAGCTTCGAGCTCATCATCCAGTTTCAGAAGGGAGATGGAGAAGCCGGCCATGTCGAGGGAAGTCATGTAGTTGCCTACCAGAGTCTTGGCAACGACGATGCCCTTGTCAGCGAGGACTTTGGAGACCTCAAGGTTGGCGATGAAGAGTTCGCTCAGAGGAGTAGCGCCCATGCCGTTGACCATAACGGCAACTCTGTCGCCTGCGCCATAGATGCCTTCCGCGAGGATCTTGTCAAGGAGCTGGTCAACAGTGGCGTCAGCTGTGCCGATCTTCTCCTTGTGAGTGCCGGGCTCGCCGTGGATACCGATACCGATCTCAACCTCGTCATCCTCCAGCTCGAATCCGGGCTTTCCGACTGCGGGGACCGTGCAGGGCTCAATGCCCATGCCCATGGAGCGCACATTGGCGATAACCTTCTCAGCTACAGCCTTTACTTCCGCAAGGCTTGCGCCTTCTTCAGCCTTGGCGCCTGCGATCTTGTGAACGAAGATCGTGCCGGCAATGCCTCTGCGGCCTGTTGTCCATGTGCTGTTCTCAACAGCGACGTCGTCGGCTACGACGACCTTCTCTACCTCAATGTCTTCGTCGGATGCCATATCAGCTGCCATCTCGAAGTTCATGACATCACCGGTGTAGTTCTTGATGATCAAGAGAGCGCCTTTGCCGCACTCAGTTGCCTTGATAGCCTCATAGACCTGGTCGGGAGTGGGAGAGGTGAATACTGCGCCTGCAACTGCGCCGTCCAGCATTCCTTTTCCTACAAATCCGCCGTGTGCCGGCTCGTGTCCGGATCCGCCGCCCGAGATCAGAACGACCTTATC
The DNA here is from genome assembly GCA_902794825.1 of uncultured Lachnospiraceae bacterium. GTDB lineage: Bacteria > Bacillota > Clostridia > Lachnospirales > Lachnospiraceae > CAG-791. Next base: position 17,894 of record CADBIU010000020.1, on the reverse strand, counting down.
GGTCTTCTTGGCGCCGGTACGGATCATGACGTCAGTGCCTTCCACGCGCTCAACGTACTGAGGGCATGCGGCAGCCATACCGCGGAGCATCTCATCAACTACATTGTCGACCCCATTGATAAGTTTCTTCATTTGGATACCTCCTGTTAATACATTTATAAATCTTTCCGCATTTATTGCTGTCAGTATTCATTCCCCAAAATGAAATACTGTAAATGCCAATCCGGTCTTAACCGTTAACTGAGTTTGGACGCGGTTCTCGCTTCCTCAGCGGCTTCAATAACTTCATCGAGAGAAGCGCCTGAAGTGGAAGTGACTGCAGCGCTGATCGCGCCCTCGAGGATCGGAGCGTCCGCGATGCGCACATTAATATCGCTCTCAAGCATTTCGATCGCCATCTCAGCGCTCATGATGCCGCTGCCAAGGTCGGCGAGTACAGCGACGCCGTCGCCGGTGTCTGCCTTCTCGATCGCCTCCTGGATCTTCATCGCGTCTGTGCCGATAGAGCCATCCTCCATACCGCCGGCGGCAAAGATGTGCTCGTTCTCAGCAGCCATCTGCATCGCGAGATCATAGATGCCCTCGGCAACTTTCCAACTGTGGGAAACTATAACGATACCTACCATGGTCAGATCCCCTTTACAAAATCACGGATGCATTCAAGCGTATATGTGGCGGAAGTCGCGCCCGGATCCTGATGACCGATGCTGCGCTCTCCCAGATAGCTTGCGCGTCCCTTCGTGGCGATGATGGTCTTGGTGAATTCAACGCCTTCTTCGGCAGCCTTGCACATCGCGTCCAGAGCATCCGGAAGCGAAGCGCCGCCGTCAATAGCGGCCGTGTAAGCTTCGGAAGCGGGGATGATGGCGTCAAGCATGGTCTTCTCACCCTTTACAGCCTTGCCGCGCTTCTGGATCCCTGCGATCACTGCCTCGAAAATGGCCTTGCCGTCTTCGGAAGTCAGAGATGTCTTGCCGGCGCAGACTTTGCCGGCCTGCATATATGCGGTGCCGTAGAGAGGACCTGACGCGCCGCCCACCTTGGAGAGGAGTGTCATGCCGGTCTTCTTGAGGAGCTCGCCTATATTGTCGCTGTCTTTAGGAAGGACTCCCAAAACTTCCGTAAAGCCCCTGGCCATGTTGATCCCGTGGTCCGCATCGCCGATCTCGCGGTCGAGCTCAGTAAGGAATTCTTTTTCATCAATGATACGGGTTCCGATCTTTTCGATGCACTCATAAATCTTTGATGCCATAAACTGTTACCTCCAAATACAAATATTGGTTTCTGCCGTTTCTACCCCAATAAAAACAGTAGAATTCTATAAAAATTATATCACTATTATCAGAAAGATAAAACGTTTATACATGTTTTTTTCATGGAATATCACTAAAAAAGTTTGTTCAGGTTATCAGCAAAGATCATTTTTAATGTGTTCAGAATACTTGCGCGCGGTTTGTTCATTAGGGTATAATGCATGAGTGCCGACCGACCAGGTATATCATATGAAACATTATTTGATCGACAGCGAGAATGTCGGAGATTTCTGGATTCCGCTGCTGGAACTTCCGGCAGACAGTGCGGAGCTGATCGTTTTTTATACAAAGAACAGCCCCCATATGAGTTATGACAGTCTCATCAAACTCAAGGAATCGGACAGAAAAGTCACTTTTATCAAGTGCTATGAGGGAACAAACGCTCTTGATTTCCAGCTTTGCTCGGAACTGGGCTTCCTCATCGCACAAAATCCGGGTGACGAATTCATCATCGTGACAAACGACACGGGATACGACGCGGCGGTGAAGTATTGGAGACGAAAAGAGTATTCCGTAAAGAGGATTGCCGGTAAGGACAGCCGGACCGGCAGCCGCAGAAGAGGCACCACTGCCAAGAGCGATGTCGCCGCGGAAGTGAGCGCGATCCTCCACAAACTTGTGAGGACGCCTGATCATGAAGAGAGCGACGAACGGGAAGAACAGGCCGGGGAAGAGACAATGGATACCGCGTCTGAGGCTTCTATGACCTCAGAAACGGATCCGGAAGAGGATTATGACGAAGAGGAACCTGATCTGACCGCGGATGAGTATCCTGAAGAAGAGTTTTCTGACGAGGATTATGAAGAGGATTCTGAAGAGTATTCAGAGGAGGCTCCCGAAGAGGAGCCGGAGGAGAGCTTTTCAGAGGCAGCCGCGGCTGACGGGGATGCAGAATCTGATGAGGCTTCCCAAACATCTGAGATCTCGGAGCCGGAGAGCGCTGACCTTATAGATGAGGGGAATGATAATGATGGCTCCGACGGTATTTTGACCGGTGAAGAACCCGCCGGCGAAGACACAGAGATCTCCTCCGGCAGCGGCGAAGATGAAACAGATGAGCCGTCGGAAAATGAAGAAGCCAAAGCATTTGTCCCCGATCCCGATGAGATCACGGCGATCGTCAGCTGTATAGGAATGGAGAACCTGGCGGAACTTCACAACCAGCTGATTCAGTTCTACGGAGATGACGGAAAAGACGTCTATCAGTCCCTCAAATCCGGCACATTAACGATCGAGAAGAAGGACTGGGACAAAGCGGAAAAATTCCTCTATTATTGCGTACTGATCTTCAGGCACAGTGATGTGCCCCAGGAGGAACTCAGCGAGGAGAATATCAGCGAATTCGCCCAGTTCCTGCTCGGAGCCGAAAACAAGAGAAAGAACCTCAACTCTCTGCGCTATGCGCTTCTCAAGCATTATGGCAAGGAAAAAGGCCGCAGATATTATTTTATGCTGAAGCCTTATGTGAAAGCACTTAACCAGATGTAAAAAAGGAAAATCGGTCGGCTGTACAGGGGCTGTGAAGAAACGAGTCTTATAAAAGACCCGGCTTCACCGCCTCTTTTTATGGATTCTAAAGCGATATACGGTTATAATGTAGACGACTGTGTAAATACTCCGGTGGAAATTTTAACCCGTCAGTGGTAGGATATGATTCATAATAAGAACACCGGGTCTTAGTGGCGGAGACGATGTATGACAAGAAACAGATGCGCGGCGGTCCTTGCGGCCGCAGGTCTTGCCGCACTCATGATATCATGCGGGAAGGGCGATAAGAGTAATAACGCGGGAGATGCCGGGACTTCTGCCGGGCTCCTTTCAGAGTATGCCGATACGGACATAGAAGAGGACTCGGAGCAGGAGGAAAACGAAGCGGAGGAGCCCGCGGCCTCAACGGATCTTTTCTTTGAGGAAGGGGATGTCTGCACGCAGTTTATCCGTCTCACGCCGCCTCAGGAATGGGACAGCGGGGTGAGCTATCACTATTTTCAGGAGCCAAACGACGGCAGATACGCTCTGGATATTATTGAAAACAGCAGCATGACAGCGACCGACGGAACCGGAGGGTTTGTGTATTCCATTGCCCTGTATGACTCATATACGGAAGAGCGCGGCATGGAAAACTCGGGATACGCGGGAATGCTCAGGGGAGAAGACGGAAGCTTTTATTATGTGTTTCTGGAATTTCCCACCGGGAAACAGTATACGGAGGGGACTGAGGAAGCGTACAGAAGAGCTGCGGATACCAAGAGCTGGATCGCCGGAAATATAGAAGGAAGAAACGGATACACTTTTGAGGCCGGAAAGGAACCTGAGAATGATGCGGGAGAAGATAAATAAGAATATGAGGAGTCTTGCAGAACGGATCAGACGATTCATGATCATTGCCGCCGCGCTGGTGATCATGACCGGATGCGCCGCGAATCCTCAGCCCGGCACACCTGCGGAGGAGACGGGCACAGCGGAGACTGAAAAGCCCGCTGCCGAAAACACGACTTCGGGCAGGACGGACGTAACGGGCGCAGAATCTGAGGAAAAACAGCCCTCGGAAACGCAGAGCACCGAGGCAGTGAAGCCGCAGGAGGAAGAAAAGGTAACCCTTGTGATCCCGACTGTCTATGAAAATGTCAGCACGCAGGAAGAAGCTGATGAGATCAGGGACAGGAACGGATATGAGAGCGCGACTCTCGAGGAGGACGGCAGTCTTACCGTCGTCATGAGCCGGAGCCAGTATGAAGAACTGATAAGCGATTTCAGGGAATCAGTAGACCGGGGCATCGCGGAGATCGTAAGTGAAGATTACGGCTCTTCGATTGAGAAGATCGAATATAACGATGATTACAGCGTATTTACCGTGACGGTGTCCACAGAGGAGATCGGGATCCCGGAGCGTCAGACGGCTAATGAGCTTGTGATGTACGGCACGCTGTACCAGATATATACTGCAGGCGGCGCGGATCGCATCCGGGTCGATTATGTGAACCGTGATTCCGGCGAGGTCATTGAATCTGCGGATTCGGGCAGTCTTGACAACGCCTATTGAGACAGAGGCACCGGCGGTCATGAGCGGGTGCTCCGCAGTGAAGGGAGGTCTTTATGAAGCATTTGGGAAGGTTTTCCGACAGAAGAAAAGAAGCGGCTTATCTTCGTTCCCTTAAGGGAGAAGAGAAGTATGAGGCGCTTAATGAGATCATTGAGCAGTCGAAGCACATCGCTTTCTTTGGCGGCGCGGGGGTTTCCACAGAGAGCGGAATTCCGGATTTCAGAAGCAAAGACGGCCTGTACAACCAGCACGACGTCAGGTTCGACAGGTATCAGCCCGAATACCTTCTCAGCAGCAGCTGCCTCTACCATGAGCCCAAGGTATTTTTTGAATTCTACCGCCAGAAAATGGACGCGAGACACTGCCTTCCCAACAGGGCGCACGTCAAACTGGCTCAGATGGAGGAAAAAGGGAAGCTTGACGGAATCATTACCCAGAATATTGACGGCCTTCACCAGAAGGCCGGCAGCAGGACGGTTTACGAGGTGCACGGCTCAACGCTCAGAAACTACTGCGACCGATGCGGAAAGAAATACCCTGAGAGCTATATCTATGACAGCGGCGAGGCTGTACCGCACTGCGCATGCGGCGGTATGATCAGGCCTGATGTAACGCTTTACGGCGAATCGCTTCCCGTGGCCGCATGGGAAGGAGCGGAGCGCCTTATTCAGAAAGCAGACTGCCTGATCGTGGGAGGAACATCCCTTACGGTCTATCCCGCGGCTTCACTGGTACGCTATTACAGCGGCGGCTATCTGATCATCGTAAACCGTGATCACACCGGCCAGGAGGACTGGGCGGACCTCACATTTAACGAGAGCATCGGAGAAGTCTTTTCTCATATCGAAATTTGACGGTCAATAATCAAACGAACGGACTGAAAGGAAAGTCTTAGGTACAATGTCAGAGAAAGAGATCAAGAGGATCAAATGCCCCAAATGCGGAGCGCTGCATGATTTTGAGATCTGGGTCAGGATCAATACGGACCTTGACCCTGTACTGGGGAAAAAAGTAAAGAGCGGCGAGCTGTTCAGAACAACATGTCCCTTCTGCGGACAGAAGATCGACGTTGTGTATCCGTGCCTTTACCATGAAATGGAAAATAAGGTCATGATCTATTACGCACCGGGGGCGCAGGCAATGAAGGACGCCGAGGCGGCTTTTGACGAAGGCTCGGAAGAAGCGGCCAGAGAGCGGGGCTTCGATCCGGCGCAGAGAGGCTACAGAAACCGCGTAGTCGGAAGCCTGTATGACCTTCAGGAGAAGATAGCGATATTCGATGCAGGGCTTGATGACCGGGTAGTGGAGATCTGTAAGGTCATGGTAGGAAGCGAACTGCAGCAGTCGCAGCCGGAAGCGGTATTTGACGATCTTTTGTTTTATAAGGACAGTACAGGCGGGCGCCTTGCCCTTATGAAAGACGGGAATGCTTTCGCCTCAGTGGCACTGCCCCGGGAGATCTATACTGCAGTTGGCGATCACTATAAACCGTTGATCGACCGCTTTGGGGATGAAAAAGTGATCGATATGGAGTGGGTAATGAACAGTGTTAACAGGGCAGAAGAAAAATAAGAACTGCCTTCAACATATCAGGAGGAATAAAGAATGAGATTAAACAAGATTATTGTCACAGGCATTGCAGCTGCGGCCGTATTGGCGATAGCAGGCTGCGGGTCTTCTTCGACCGGCGCGGCTTCATCTGCGGGAGAAACAGCCCCTTACGCGGCGACAGACGATTCCTGGATGGAAGAAGGACCGGGAGGAGCGGGATCTACTGCTTCGGAAGCAATGACCGCGCCGACGGCGGATATTGACGGTGAGAACAGCGATCTGCCGAAGTCGGGCGCGTATACCGAAGAAACCGGCAAGGGATATTCTATGCTGATTACGTTTACGGATGAAGACTCCAACGTATATGTGAGTGTGGGACATATGGACGAAGATAGTCAGGCTTATTACGCCTGGGAGATTTTCGGCGAGAACAATAATAATGTGATCACCTACAGTGGTGCTTCCTGCATGAAACAGGCTTTTGATCCGGAGTCGGAGACCGGTATCAGTACGGAAACGGTCTACAGCGACGGCAAGGGTACGATCGAGATCACCAAAGACGGCAAATTCATCTGGAAGGATGAAAAAGTCAACGACGGAGAGGAACTTGTCTTTGCGTGGGATCAGGATCTTAACGACAGGGTGAATGAGATGCAGCAGCAGGATCAGACAGGGCAGAACTGACCGGCAGTAAACTGTTTATTAATGGTTAAGAGATTTCGCACTTTTAAAAAGAGGTGAATATGTGGATCAGAGATTTTTGGAACCGCGTATTGGCAAAATTCAGAAAAGAGGACAGTGTTTCAGAACCGGTGATGGAACTGACGGCGCAGGAGGCTCCCGAACCGGTTCCGGAGCGGAAGACTTCCGATGAGATGATCATTGAAATGGCGCAGTCGGCTGCTGAGCCGCCGCAGTCAGACGTTTCAAGTAAGAATCCGGAACCGGAAGCGGAATCTGAGGTGGAACCGGAAGCGGAATTTGAGGTGGAACCGGAAGAGGAACCTGAGGCGGAACCGGAAGAGGAACCTGAGGCGGAACCGGAAGCGGAGACAGAGCCGGAAGATGAGGCTTATGAAGATGAAAGAGAATACTTCGAAGAAGAATGTTAGGAAAGCTCATTTACTGCTCGGCGCCTACTGGGGATTCAAAGTGCTGACCGGGGGAAGCATCCCTAAGACGACTTTAAAAGTGCTTCAACTGGAGAGAAGATCTGTTCAGAAAGAAAAAAGGGAAGCCAGGCTTGCGGAAGCAGGCGCCCGAAAGAGCGCGGATACCGGTGAAACGATCAGCAAAAAAAGGAAACCTGCCTCTGCGGCATTGACCGGGACTGCGAAGAAACCGCTTCTTCTGAAAGCGGGGAAAAAGATCCTCAAAACTGCGCGGGTTATCTGATCCGGCGCGGGGTTTCCCGCCCTTGTGGGCGGACTATGATAAAAACGGAGATAGAGTATGAGTAAAGTGCGCAATTCAGATATAAGATCAGAGCTCAGGCCTTCTGCACAGCTGTTGAAGCTCACTTATACGGCCGCGAGCGAGACGGCTTTTGAAAAGTTTGACCGCCAGTGTATTAAAAAGTACCGCGGAAAATGGAAAAGCAGGAACACTGTGGCTGAAGAAAAAGCGATCGTACGAAGCGACGGCAGTATTCTCAGGATCCTGGTGGTCCGCTGTGAGGACGGGGAGGAAGAGAATGCGACAGGTCTTCTGTGGCTCCATGACGGCGGTTATGCTTACGGAGTCCCTGAACAGGAGAGCCTTCTCGTGGATATGTTCTGCGGCGACGGAAGCTGTGTGGCTGTTCTCCCGGATTACACGAAATCCATCGAGGCTCCCTATCCCGCAGCCCTTGAGGACTGCTACAGCGTACTTCTGTGGATGAAGAACAACGCTGAGGAACTGGGGATCAACCCTGACCAGATCTTTGTGGGAGGCAGCGGCTCCGGAGGGGGCCTGACAGCTGCTCTGTGCCTGCGCGCCAGGGATATGAAAGATGTGCATATCGCTTTCCAGATGCCGATCGAGCCCATGCTGGACGACCGGATGGAGAGCGAATCTGCAAAGGATAACAATGCGCCGGTCTGGGACAGCCGCAAGAACCGTGCCGCCTGGGATCTGTACCTGAGAGACATGAAGGAAGAGATACCCGTCTATGCGGCGCCCGGCAGAGAGACAGACCTGAGAGGAATGCCCCCCGCCTGCAGTATCGTCGGCGATCTGGAGCCGGTAAAGGATGAGACTGTCCTGTATTTTGCCAGGATGAAAAAAGAAGACGTTCCGGTATCTCTCAGAGTGTATCACGGCTGTTTTCACGGCTTCGAAGTAACTGCGGTCAACAGCAATGTGGCCTTGAACGCCCAGAGATACCTTCTTGACAGTTTCAGGTATGCCCAGAAGCGATATTTTGCCCACAATGAGGAACTGCCCGATCCTGTGGAGAGCATGGAGAGCGCGGAGACCCCTGAACCGGAAGAAGAAGAGGAAAAAGACGAGTGAGTTTATGCTTGACACGTCAAACTTTTATGCTATAATTTCACTGTATGTTTGAAGAAGGCATATAGAAAAACCCAATCAGTCAAGCTGAAGGGACTGAAGGGAGGGTAGAACGAATGTCAAGTGTAATCTTAAAAGAGAATGAGACTTTGGACAGCGCACTGCGCCGCTTTAAGAGAAGCTGCGCGAAGGCCGGCATCCAGCAGGAGATCCGCAAGAGAGAGCATTATGAGAAGCCTAGCGTAAAGCGCAAGAAAAAGTCCGAAGCAGCCAGAAAGAGAAAATACAACTGATTTGACGGCTGATCTGCAAGCAGAAAGTTCCCTGATCTCGAATCAGGGAACTTTTTTTGCAGGATGAGAAGAACATAAACCCGTCCGGCAATGATCTTATAAGGAAACGCGGTGGACTCATGATAGCATTGATAGTTAAAATACTGGCTGTGTTGATCGCAGTCATGATCATCTCGATGATCATAGATAACAGGCGCTTTGTCGTGCGCACCTACAAGCTGCGCTCGTCCAGGATAAAAAAACGGCTGAAACTGGTATATATAGCTGATCTTCACGAAAAGGCTTACGGAGAGGACAATGAAAAGCTGGCTGAGAAGATAAAAGAGCTGGCCCCCGACGCGGTGATCGTCGGCGGAGATCTGATCGTATACGGGAAGGTGAACAAGCTTTATCAGAAATCTGCCGGAAACGGACAGGCGGCCGCGGATCAGGGCGCGGACTGGATGAAGAACAGTCTCTCGCTGATGAGGAGGCTGACGCAGATCTGCCCGGTCTACTTCGCCGAGGGAAATCATGAACTCAGGCTCGAATACTTCGAAGAACTGAAAGCCTATGATGATATATTCAATGAAGAGATGGAAAAAGCCGGAGTGCGGATGCTTCACAACAGCGCAGAGTGTCCTATTGGAGGCGAAGATTCAGGGATCCTGCTTCAGGGGTTGGAACTTCCGATGAAATACTACAGGAAGTTTAAAAAGACCAGGCTCTCAGCCGAAGAACTGCGCGAACTGATCGGAGAAGCCGACAGATCCGTTTATACTGTGCTTGTATCTCACATTCCGGTCTATTTTCCGACTTACGCGGAGTGGGGGGCAGACCTGTGCCTCTGCGGCCATGTCCACGGCGGCCTTATGCGTCTTCCCGTGATAGGAGGGGTGATGGGGACAAGGCCCAATCTCTTTCCCAGATACAGCTGCGGGCAGTATTTTTACTGTGCCAGAACCGATGGAAAAAAGCATCTGAGTTCCATGGTGCTCACCTGCGGCCTCGGAATGCACACGCTGCCGATCCGGATCTTTAATCCCGGAGAGATCTCCTTAGTGGAACTTATTCCGGCGGACGAAGCGGAACAGGAGGAAAAAAATGGAACTGAATGAGACTACAGCGGCGATTGAGACGATCCTGTTCGCTATGGGGGATTCGGTGGAGATAAGCACTCTTGCTGCAGTTCTTGAACTCTCCGAAGACGAGGTTCGCGAAGCCGTAGGCGTACTGGAGAAGCGCTGCGACAAAGAAGGGAGCGGCCTCAGGATCAACTGGTTTGAGGACGCCGTCCAGCTCTCCAGCAGGCCTGAGTATTACGAGTATCTTGTCAAAATAGCGAAGCAGCCCAAAAAGCAGGTCCTGACCGACACACTGATGGAGACTCTGTCCATTATCGCGTTCAAGCAGCCCGTGACTCGCGCGGAGGTGGAGAGTATCCGCGGCGTCAACAGTGATTTCGCGATCAGCAAACTTGTGGGATTCGGACTTGTCGAGGAGAAAGGCCGGAAGGAAGCGCCGGGAAGACCGCTCCTGTTCGGAACTACGGAACAGTTTCTGAGATCCTTCGGGATCAGTTCCCTCGAGGATCTTCCGGATTTCGGATCCGAACAGATGGAAGAGTTCCGCGAAGAAGCTGAAAAAGAAGTTGATATGCGGCTTGAGATCTGAGCGCGGACAAAGGGAGAGATTTTTTTGATTTCACCTGGAAACTTTTCGTGAAAGGGTATGAAAGATTTATAAAAATCATTAAAAAAAGCATAGAAATCACATATTGTTATTAATTAAACTATGTTATACTCATAGTGTTTATAATAGGACATTTTTGATATGGAGGTCGAAAAAATGAGCAGTTCTTCAAAAGCGAGACAGAGAATAACCGCCCTGCTCGATGAAAACAGTTTCGTTGAGATCGGCGCGAAGGTTACAGCCAGAGCGACTGATTTCAATCTGAAACCTGAGCAGACACCTTCCGACGGTGTGATCACCGGCTATGGTGTAATTGACGGTAATCTGGTCTATGTCTACAGTCAGGATGCATCTGTACTGGGGGGGAGCGTCGGAGAGATGCACGCGAGAAAGATCGCGTCGATCTATGATCTGGCTATCCGCACAGGTGCGCCGGTGGTTGGCCTTATCGAGTCAGCCGGACTCCGCCTGCAGGAAGGCATGGACGCGCTTAACGCATTCGGTACTATTTACGGCAGACAGGTAAAGGCTTCCGGCCTGATTCCCCAGATCACGGCGATCTTCGGAAACTGCGGCGGCGGTCTTGCTATTGTACCCGCACTTACAGACTTTGCTTTTATGGCAAAGGATGCCAAGCTCTTTGTGAATGCGCCTAATACGCTTGCAGGGAACAAAGAGGACAAGAATGATACTGCAGCCGCAGCTGTAAAGGCTGCTTACGGTAGTGTCGACGCAGTGGGAACGGAAGAGGAGATCCTCGGCGAGATCAGAACGCTGGTATCCATGCTTCCTTCCAATAATGAAGACGAAGCTGTCGCTGACTGCACAGACGATCTGAACCGCGCTTGCGGCAGTATTGCGGGCGGTTACGCGGATCCCGCGATCGTTCTCAGCGATGTAGCCGATGACGGTCTCTTCTTTGAGACAAAGAGAGACTGTGCTCCTGAGATGGCTACAGGCTTTATCAGACTGAACGGCACAACGGTCGGCGCGGTAGCTAACAGAAGCGCCGTATATGATGAGAACGGCGAAGAGAAGAATACCTATGAGACGGTCCTTACGGCTTCCGGCTGCTACAAGGCGGCGGATTTCGTAAGATTCTGCGACGCTTTTGAGATCCCCGTGATCACACTCACCAACGTGACAGGATTCGCGGCGACCGAGAGCGAGGAAAAGAAGGTGGCGGACGCTGCAGGCAAGCTCACAGCTGCTTTTGCCGGCGCCAATGTGCCCAAGGTCAATGTCATCGTTAAGAAGGCAGTCGGAAGCGCTTATGCTGTCATGAACAGCAAGGCCTGCGGCGCGGACTTTACGATCGCGTTCCCCGACGCCGTGATCGGCATTATGGACGCCAAACTGGCGGCTCACGTTCTCTGCGCCGGAACCGCTGATGAAGTCGCGCAGACCGCGGCAAAATATGACGCTCTGCAGAACAGCATCGACAGCGCGGCCGCAAGGGGATATGTGGATCAGATCATCGAGCCCGAAGATCTGCGCAAGTATCTGATCGGCGCAATGGAAGTGCTTTATACAAAGAGAGAGGAATTCCCTGCGAAGAAGCACAGCGCGAAGTAAGAAGGAGACACGAAATATGAAAAAATGGTTAATAACAACACTTCTTGTTATCGCCTGTGTTTTCGGTCTTGTTGCCTGCGGCGGCTCTTCAAACAATTCCGCACCTTCTGAGGTGGAACTGACTGAGGAACAGAAGCAGCAGTGGTATGACTCGGCAAGTCAGTTCGTTCTGTCAATGAATGAAGCGATTGCGACCGGACAGGCTGAGGCACAGATGGATGACCCGGTATACGGCCCCGCGTTCAGCAGCTGGCAGAACGCGCTGCAGGATATCGGAGAAGTGCAGGGTATAGAAGGAAAATCATGCTCCTTTACCAAGAAAGAAGGAATGGTAACCGTCAGGGTCAAGGGTTCCAAGCATGACGCTGACGTAGTATTCACGATGGAGAGTTCCGACCAGAATTATACTGTAACGGGAATCACAACAAACGTTGAATACAGCATGAAGGAGAAGATCCAGCAGGCAGGTATGAATACACTGCTCGGCATGGGAACGACATTTGCGGTGCTGATCCTTCTGGCACTTGTGATCGCACTGTTCGGCAAGGTTGTCGGCGGCGCTTCCAACAAGACCGCAGCAAGCAAAAAGGCGCCGGCTCCCGTACCTGCTCCCGCCGCACCGGTGGCAGAGGAAATTGAAGAACTCGCCGATGATACAGAACTGGTCGCGGTGATCGCGGCAGCTATCGCAGCATTTGAAGGACAACAGAGTACGGACGGATTTGTGGTCCGCTCGATCCGTAAAGCCAGAAGAAAATAATCTCAGGAGGATATTTAAGATGAAGAATTATATAATTACTGTCAATGGCACAGCTTATGAAGTTACAGTAGAAGAGAACGAGAACGGCGCAGCAGCTCCCGCTGCTCCCAAGGCTGCACCTAAGGCTGCTCCCAAGGCGGCTCCGGCTCCCAAGGCAGCTGCACCCGCAGGCGGCGCAGGCAAGTACAGAGTAGAAGCCGGCGCAGCCGGTAAGGTCTTCAAGGTAGAGGCGTCCGTAGGCCAGGCAGTCAAGAAGGGCGACGCGATCGTTATCGTTGAAGCTATGAAGATGGAGATCCCTATGGTTGCTCCCGAAGACGGCACTGTCGTTTCCATCGACTGCCACGTCGGTGATCCGGTTGAGGCAGGCACACTTCTGGCTACGATCGACTGATCATCTGACTTCAAGGAGGTCTAAGTTATATGGAATATATTACACGTACTCTTGATAACTTAGTACATCAGACCGCTTTTATGAACCTGACATGGGGCAACTACCTCATGATCGTTGTGGCTCTCGTGTTCATGTACCTCGCTATTGCGAAGGAATTTGAACCCCTTCTGCTTGTTCCGATCTCATTCGGCATGCTGCTGGTCAATATCTATCCGGATATCATGGCAGCGCCTTCTGAGACGGCAAACGGCGGCCTTCTGTACTATTTCTTCATGCTCGACGAATGGGCGATCCTGCCTTCCCTGATCTTCATGGGCGTCGGCGCTATGACGGATTTCGGTCCCCTGATCGCAAGTCCTTCGAGCTTCCTTATGGGAGCGGCAGCACAGTTCGGTATCTTTTCCGCTTACTTCGGCGCGATCGCACTGGGATTCAACGGAAAAGCGGCTGCAGCTATTTCCATCATCGGAGGCGCGGACGGCCCGACTTCCATTTTCCTTTGTTCCAAACTGGGACAGACTGAGCTCCTGGGACCGATCGCGGTCGCGGCTTATTCCTATATGTCGCTGGTTCCGATCATCCAGCCTCCGATCATGAAGCTGTTTACATCTGATAAGGACAAGAGGATCAGAATGAGCCAGCTGCGTCCTGTATCAAAGCTGGAAAAGATCCTGTTCCCGATCGTCGTAACGATCGTCGTCTGCATGATCCTTCCCACTACGGCGCCTCTGGTAGGTATGCTGATGCTGGGCAACCTCTTCCGCGAGTGCGGCGTTGTCAGACAGCTGACGGAGACAGCCAGCAACGCGATGATGTACATCGTTGTCATTCTTCTGGGTACTTCTGTCGGCGCGACTACCAGCGCAGAAGCTTTCCTGAATGTCACCACCCTCAAGATCGTGGCACTGGGACTGATCGCGTTCTCGTTCGGAACATTTGCGGGCGTCATGTTCGGCCAGTTGATGAAGATCGCTACCGGCGGCAAGGTTAATCCGCTGATCGGCTCTGCCGGCGTCTCGGCTGTTCCTATGGCAGCGCGTGTATCCCAGAAAGTAGGATCGGAGTATGATCCTTCCAACTTCCTTCTGATGCACGCCATGGGACCTAACGTCGCGGGCGTCATCGGTACTGCAGTCGTTGCAGGTGTATTCATGGCCGTATTCGGAATTGTCTAATGGAGGTAAATATGTCAGAACAGGTTAAAAAACCGGTAAGAATTATGGAGACCGTCCTTCGTGACGCGCATCAGTCCCTGATCGCGACCAGAATGCCCACCGAAGTGATGCTCCCCATCGCAGATAAAATGGACCAGGTAGGCTACGAAGCCGTTGAGATGTGGGGCGGAGCTACATTTGACTCCTGCCTGCGCTTCCTCAAGGAAGATCCCTGGGAGAGACTCAGAAAGCTCAAAGAGAAATTCAAGAAGACTCCGATGCAGATGCTTCTTCGCGGACAGAACCTTCTCGGCTACAGCCACTACAGTGACGACGTAGTTGAATATTTTGTCCAGAAGTCAATCGCGAACGGAATCGACAGGATCCGTATCTTCGACTGCCTTAACGACCTCAGAAACCTTGAGACATCCGTCAAGGCGACAAAGAAAGAGGGCGGCCACGCACAGATCGCGCTGTCCTATACACTGGGTGACGCTTACACAGAAGATTACTGGATGAACATCGCCCGCGAGATCGAGGAGATGGGCGCGGATTCCCTCTGCATCAAGGACATGGCAGGACTGCTTCTTCCTTACGATGCAGAAAAGCTTGTAAAAGCGCTCAAGAGAGGTACCGATATCCCGATCGAACTGCACACACACTATACATCCGGCTGCGGAAGCATGACCTACCTCAAGGCCATCGAAGCCGGCGTCGATATCATCGACTGCGCGATCAGCCCCCTGGCACTGGGAACATCCCAGCCTGCAACCGAGGTTATGGTCGGCGCGCTTAAGGGAACTGAGAGAGATACAGGTCTCGATCAGGCTCTCCTCAAAGAGATCGCTGATTACTTCACACCTTATCGCGAGGAGTGCCTTGAGAACGGCCTTCTCAGCACCAAGGTGCTCGGCGTAAACATCAGAACTCTGATCTACCAGGTTCCCGGCGGAATGCTTTCCAACATGGTGAGCCAGCTGGCAGAGCAGGGCGCTTCCGATAAGCTGACGGCAGTTCTTGAGGAAGTTCCGAGAGTCCGTAAAGACCTCGGCGAGCCTCCGCTGGTTACTCCTTCTTCCCAGATCGTCGGCACACAGGCTGTCATGAACGTACTTATGGGCGAGCGCTACAAGATGGCTACCGAGCAGACCAAGGACCTGATCCGCGGCAAGTACGGCCAGACCATCAAGCCCATGAACGAGGAAGTTGTCAAGAAGGTCATCGGCGACGAAGAGAGAATCACCTGCAGACCTGCAGATCTCATTCCTCCGCAGCTGCCTCAGTTCGAGAAAGAATGCGCACAGTGGAAGCAGCAGGATGAGGACGTTCTGTCCTATGCCCTGTTCCCTCAGGTCGCGGTAGATTTCTTCAAATACCGCCTGGCACAGCAGGAGAAAGTGGATCTGACCAAGGCAGATACTGCTAACGGCGCTTATCCCGCGTAAAGACTGAGATTGTACAAAACCAGGACCCGAAAGAGAACAAAGGCTCTTTCGGGTCTTTTTTGACGCAGTCACAACTTTCCAAGCGCTGCATTATCTGTTAAAATAATACTTTAGAGTACACAGGTCCAGGTACGCGATCCTGTTCATAAAACGTTTAAGTGAGGCGTTAATAATCAGTTATGAGGCGTTTCGACGTAGTCCGGAGGCTGCTGGAAGTGCAGTCCGGTAAGAAAACAGAAAAAAACAGCATAACGGTCAAGGCCCACATGTCTGTCAGGGAACATAGAAGGGAGAAACTTGATGAGATCTCCGGCTTTTATGTAAGACCCGGCAATTATCAGCTTAACGGCGCAAGAGCGCTGCGCGGTGGAGTGAATTTTACTATTTCGTCCGTGGGCGCGACTTCCTGCGACCTTCTCCTTTTCAAAAGAAAGCAGTCTGTACCTTATGCGATCATCCGCATCCCGGAATCTTACAGGGTCGGTAGCACTTATTCGATCTTTGTGTCGGGGCTGGATGTGGAGGACTTTGAGTACGCATATAAGTTGGACGGACCTTTTGATCCTACAAAGGGGCTGTATTTTGACCGCAATAAACTAATTCTCGATCCCTATTCCAGAGCTGTCACAGGGCAGAGGGCGTGGGGAGTAGCAAAGACTGAGGCGGATTACCATTCAAGAGTTGTGAAGGAAAACTTCCGTTGGACGGAGAACCAGTTCCCGCACACGCCTATGGAAGATTCGATCATATATGAGATGCACGTCAGGGGATTTACCAGGCACAAGACATCCGACGTGCAGTATCCCGGCACTTTCGCGGGGATCATCGAGAAGATACCTTATCTCAAGGAACTGGGAGTTACTGCTGTAGAATTGATGCCCATCTTTGAGTTTGACGAGCGCATCAACGCCAGAAGCCACAACGGCAAGATGCTTTTGGAGTACTGGGGCTATAATACGGTCGCATTTTTCGCCCCCAATACAGCCTACACGGCGTCGATCGAGTACAACGAAGAGGGAACGGAGCTCAAACAGCTGATCAGGCTTCTCAAGAAGGAAGGGATCGAGGTCATTCTGGACGTAGTGTTCAACCACACTGCTGAAGGAAACCGAAACGGCCCTTACTTCTCCTTCAAGGGGATCGACAGCAATATTTACTACACGCAGACGCCGGGAGGAGATTATTACAATTTCAGCGGCTGCGGTAATACTTTCAACTGCAATCACCCCCAGGTGAGCCGCTTTATCGTAGACTGCCTGAGATATTGGGTGACGGAATATCATGTTGACGGCTTCAGGTTCGACCTTGCTTCTATCCTGACAAGGGATGAGGACGGCGCGCCTATGACTGATCCGCCGCTTCTTAGGATGATCAGTACGGACCCGGTGCTTATGAAGACCAAGATGATCGCGGAGCCCTGGGACGCCGGCGGCCTGTATCAGGTCGGTAGTTTCCCTGCCTACAACAGGTGGTCCGAGTGGAACGGAAGATACAGGGATTCCATCAGAGATTTCCTCAAGGGCAATTACTGGCACGCGCCTGAAACGGCGGCCAGGATCACCGGCTCAATGGATATGTACGGTAAGGCGCCCTACAATGGTTACAATTCATCGGTGAATTTTGTCACCTGCCATGACGGGTTTACAATGCACGATCTGTTCTCCTACGACCACAAGCACAACGAGGCGAATGGCTGGAACAATACAGACGGAGCCGATGACAATAGAAGCTGGAACTGCGGTGTGGAGGGGCACACGGAGGATCCGGTGATCAAATCTCTGCGGCAGAAGATGATGAGGAACGCCATGACAGTCCTTCTGTGCAGCCGCGGAACACCTATGATCCTTTCCGGTGATGAGTTTGGAAATACGCAGTACGGCAACAATAACGGTTACTGCCAGGACAGCGAGATCTCCTGGCTGAACTGGGATTATCTTAAAGCCAACAGGGACCATTTCAACTTTGTCAAAAACGTGATCGCGTTCAGAAAGAAGCACCCGGTCATTTCCCGGACGCTGGGACCGGCGCATTGCGGGCTTGAACCGGTGACATGCTGCGGCGCGGATCCGGATAACCATGCGATAGGAATGGGCAATAAAGTATTGGGCGTTCTGTTCGCAGGGCGTTTGCCCGATGACTCCGGGGACGATGTGGTCTATATGGCGATCAACGCGTACTGGGAGAAACAGCAGATCAGACTCC
>CADBIU010000019.1 GCA_902794825.1 uncultured Lachnospiraceae bacterium | reverse complement strand
TGCATCATTCGGCCATATCCGACAGGCAGACAGCTAACAACAGATGTAATATCGGGGTGCTGGGCGCTGGTGTGACCACCGTTCAGCATGCCCTAATTACCGCTGCAGCGGATCAGTCTGTAAGGCAGCAGGACTGATGATCCGCCAGAACAAAAACAGGATCCCCAAAGATATCAGGGCAGCGCGCCCGATGCTGGACAAAACAGTCCTGCGGGGATTTAAAGAGGACAGCGATGAATACCGCTATCTTTACAATGCGATGAAATCCATGTCAGATGAACAGCTTGATCACACCGCCGTCATTGTCAGGACCAACACGCATGTCTCAAGGATCAGCAGTTATCTCTCTTCCCACGGCGTATCCTGCCGCGGAAAGAGTTCTCCCTCGAGGGAGATCCTAAGTTCGATCATTAGAGATTTGGAAGCCTACAGGGACCTTGCCGCCGGACTTAAGTCGGGAAAGATCCCGAGAAGCGCTCTTTATCGTGTAATGAACAGACCGGAACGGTATCTGCTCAGGTCCGCTGCCTGTAAAGACTATATGTCTCCCGTGGAACTGTTGAATGACAACCGGAAAAACGGCAATATTTTGCAGAGCCTGCGAGAACTGCTGAGAGACCTCGATACGCTCGGATCACTGCAGCCGGAAGGATTTGTCCGATATCTGACTGGCCCGATGGGTTACGGCTCCTGGGCGGCGAAAAGGCTTGGCGAAAGAGAGACTGTAGAAAGCGCTCTTTCTGAGGTCTTAAAAGCGAGCCGAAGAGCAGAAGACCTGAATACTCTGTTGGACAGTTTGAGGCGCTTTCCCGACCGGATGAACGGAGCGGCGCCGCGGGGCCTGCGGATCATGACAATGCACGCCTGCAAAGGACTGGAATTCGACAGAGTCTACCTTCCGGCCCTCAACGAGGGGATCATGCCGGGGAGAAGATGCCGGGAACAGGAGGATTTCGAGGAGGAGAGGCGTCTTCTGTATGTGGCCATGACAAGGGCCCGGGATCACCTTGAGCTTTTGTACGTCACAGGCACTGCGGACAATCCGCGCCCGCCCAGCAGATTCCTGTCCGTTTATGGGATCAGAAACTTTGTATCCTAATAAGGAATGTGTTAAAATTAATAGATATTGGATTTCAGACCAGCAAACCGCAAGGAGGTTTAAATTGAGCCAGAATATTAAGATTGAACCTGCGCACTGCATGAATCCGGGCGTGACCGTGACGGAGAACGGCGTGATCGTCTCTGCCGTATTCCGAGGAAAAGAACCTTGCGGACTTATTCTTTACAACAGGGCGGACAAAAGCGAGATCACTGTTCAGTTTACGGATGAACACAGATTCGGAAGTCTGTATTCAGTGCAGATCACCCCTATTGATCCCGAGGAGTGGTGCTACAGGCTTTTCAGCGGCAGCACTTTCTTCGTGGATCCCTGCTGCCGCAGTATAGCGCAGATTGAGAGCGAAGGCCGGACGATCATTGCCGGCGGCTTTTTTCACAGACCGGATGACAAGTTCCCGGTCTATCACAGCCCTCGCGGCAGAAGAGGAGGCGAGACCGTCATATACAGCCTTCACGTCCGCGGTTTTACAATGCTTGATAAAAGTGTCAGCGCGCAGCCGGGCACTTTTACCGCCGCCGCCGAGAAAGCCGGATATCTGAAGAGTTTAGGGATCAATGCAGTGGAGCTGATGCCGGTCTATGAGCTTCAGCCGGTCACAAGGGCACAGGACGGTCCCCGCACTATGGAGGACGCCCTTGCTCTTTACCCGGTAAGTAAGCGCGGACTTCCCGTAAAGGATCTGTCTGTCAAAAAAGTCAATTACTGGGGTTATGACCGCGGCTTTTATTACTCGCCGAATTCCGCTTACAGCACGCCCGGTTATAAGGGAGGACCGCAGAAGGAATTCTTCGACATGGTGGAAAGCTTCCATGAGGCGGGAATATCCGTCTATCTTCAGCTGTATTTTCCCTCTTCTGTTAACTCCCAGCAGCAGATCGAGATTGCGAGATTCTATGCCACTCACTATGGAGTGGACGGCTTCCATTTGATGGGATCCGTCGCCGATATCAAGGCGTTCGCTTCCGACCCCATGCTCTCGGATGCGCGGCTGTTCCATACTGATTTCCCTTACGCAGAGATCGAGGGAATGGACGCCGAAAATCCCGAGGCAGGTCCTGTCAATACCGGAAACCTTTTTACTCACAACAACAGGTTCTCCACTTTGATCCGCCGCTTCTGCAAGAGCGACGACTATGTGATGCGCGAATTTCTGTACGAGTTTTTCAAGGTTCCTTCCGGGTACGGAAATGTCCACTACATCTGCGGCAGCGACGGCTTTACGCTAAGAGACCTGGTCTCTTACAGTGAAAGGCACAATGAAGCGAACGGAGAAGGCGGAAACGACGGTACTCCCGACAACTACAGCTGGAACTGCGGGGAGGAGGGAGACTCTGAGCAGGAAGACGTGAAGCGCCTCAGGCTCAATCAGATCCGTAATTTCCTCACACTGTTGTTCCTCTCCCAGAGTACACCTCTGATCAATGCCGGAGATGAGAACTTTAATACACAGTTTGGCAACAACAATCCGTACTGCCAGGACAATGAAACCGGATGGACCAAGTGGGACAACGGCAAGACAGGAGAGTATATACGGGAGTATGTCAGACGGATCATTCAGTTCAGGAACGACCATCCGGTATTTTCCGGCATAGCGCCGTTTAAAAACACTGATTACATCGGCTGCGGATATCCCGACCTGTCTCTGCACGGAGCTGAAGCGTGGAAACCTGATCTGAGCCCTTTCAGTCACTGTATCGGAATCTGCCTCTGCGAAAACTATGTGCGGGGAAAGGCAAAGACTGATCTGATCTACCTTGCGATCAACATGCACTGGGAGCCTCAGGAACTGGGACTTCCCAAGCTGGCTCCCGGGCGCAGATGGAATCTCCTTGTGGACACGGCGCTCGAAGAATCTTTCCTGACCTCCGAATGCATAATGGATGATCAGCATACAGTGGATGTCGCCCCCAGATCCATCAGGATCTTTAACACGGTCACTTCCAACAAACCGGTCCGAAACAGGAAGAGGAAAGTGAAGACGACTAAGACTGAAGCGCCTGCTGCAGCGGCCGCTGTGACAGAGAGCGCCCCGGTCAAAGAAGAGAAAGATGAAAAAGAGTAAAGAAAAGATAACGCCGGAAAAGTTCATCGGACATTTGAATACAGTATCAAGGCACAAATATCTGGTCATGAAAGGCTGTTTCAGTGTCGGTCTCTACAGACAGGGCATCATGCACGATCTCTCCAAGTTTTCCCCTACCGAATTCATGGTAGGAGCGAGATACTGGCAGGGAAACCGCTCTCCCAACAACGCTGAGAGAGAAGAGAAAGGCTACAGCGCTTCATGGCTTCATCACAAGGGACGCAACCGGCATCACTTTGAGTACTGGGTGGATTATAATCTGCGCGGCGAGCTGGGATCAGGCCCGGTCATCCCTGTCAAGATGCCGGGAAGATATGTAGTTGAGATGCTTATGGACCGCATTGCCGCAAGCAAGGTCTATGCGGGCGAAGATTACGACGACTCCTATCCCCTTAAATATTTTGAACGGGGCACTCATGTGATCAGTTTTATGCATCCGGAGACTGCGGCACTGCTCCATAAGCTGCTGAAAATGCTCGCGGAGGAGGGGGAGGAGAAGACATTTGCCTATGTGCGCAGACATCTGCACAAATGAAGAGAAAAACGCAAGGTTTCAGAGGGCTTTGGACCGTATTGTCCGCCTCGAAGAAAGGGAGCGTCATGGCATCGGCATGCAGAAGGAAAAAACTCTGCATGCCGTTCTTAAGGCATACGAGGATCCCGACGAGGACCACCACGAGATTCCCATAGAGAACTATATCGCGGATATATACTGCGAGAAGACAGGATCGATCACGGAGATCCAGACAGCCAATTTCGGCTATCTGAGAAATAAGCTCGACGCCTTCCTCCCACTTTACCATGTGACTGTTGTCTATCCGATCCCTGCCGTCAAATGGATCACCTGGGTCGATCCCGAAACGGGTGAGCTGGGAAAGCGAAGCCGTTCCCCCAAAAAAGGAAACTTTTACAGTGCTTTCCGCGAGCTCTATAGGATCTCATCCTATCTCGACCATCCCAATCTCAGCATTAAACTGATCCTTCTGGACATGGAAGAATACCGGTTAAAGGACGGATGGGGGAGAGACGGCAAAAGAGGGTCGCATCGCTACGACCGCGTTCCCACAAGGCTTGTTGATGAAACCGTGATCAACGAACCCAGGGATTACATGCAGTTCATACCCTATGATATACAGGAGCCTTTTACAGCCAAAGAACTGGCGAGAAGCTGCGGTCAGCCCGGAAACAGTTTTTCCACAGAGGCGCTGATCCTGCGAAAAATGGGCGTAATCGTACAGTCCGGCAAAAAAGGGCGTTCCTACCTATACAGAGTGGCGGAAGATCCGGAACCGTCTCTATAATACAGAATATGAGGAAACAGTATGTACGATACAAAATTTGAAAATGAGATCGCGGCGATCGATCTGATGGGGCCCGAGCCCGCAGACGAGCGCAGCCGCGAACTTTACTATATAGCCAAACTCAGAAAGCTGATCCGGGAAAGGTCTGAAGCGGCGGGAAGACCGCTGACAGCCTGCACTGTGACTTTCGGCTGCCAGATGAACGCCAGAGATTCCGAAAAACTCATCGGCATTCTGATAAAGTCCGGTTTTGAACCGACGGAATCCGAAAACGCGGATTTTGTCATTTTTAATACCTGCACCGTCAGGGACAACGCCGACCAGAGGACCTTCGGACGTCTTGGCAGGATCAGCCACCTCAAGAAGAAAAATCCCTTGATGAAGGTGGCGGTCTGCGGCTGTATGATGCAGGAGAAGGGAAACGTCGATAAGATCAGAAAGAGTTATCCTTTTGTAGATCTGATCTTCGGTACCCACAACATTTTCCGATTCGCGGAGTATCTGTGGGAGGTCTATGACAAAGACAGCAAAGTGACGCAGATCTGGGATAAGACCGACAGCATTGTCGAGAATCTTCCCGTCGAGAGAAAATATCCCTTCAAATCCGGCGTCAACATCATGTTCGGCTGCGATAATTTCTGCACCTACTGCATTGTTCCATATGTAAGGGGAAGAGAGCGAAGCCGTAATCCCAAAGAGATCCTGCGGGAGTGTGAGAACCTCGCGAAGGATGGCGTCACCGAGATCATGCTTCTTGGGCAGAACGTCAACTCCTATGGAAAGGGGCTGGATGAGCCCATCGGTTTTGCGCAGCTTCTTAACGAAGTCTGCAAAGTGGAAGGGATCCGCCGTGTCCGCTTTATGACACCTCACCCCAAGGACTTTTCCGACGATGTTATTCAGGTGATCCGGGACAATCCCAAGGTGGCCAGACACGTGCATTTTCCTCTTCAGAGCGGATCTGACAAGATCCTGAAGAAGATGAACCGCCGCTACACCAAGGAGCAGTTTATTGAGCGCGCTCTTAAGATCCGCGAACAGATCCCGGACGTTTCCATTACAACTGACATTATTGTCGGATTCCCCGGAGAGACAGCTCAGGACGTGGAGGATACGCTGGACGTCATCAGGAGAGTCGGCTTCGACAACGCCTATACTTTCATCTATTCGCCCAGAAGAGGGACGCCCGCGGCCAAAATGCCGGATCAGGTGCCCGCTGATGTAGTCAAGGAGGGCTTTGACAAAGTACTGTCCGCAGTCCAGCAGAGCGCCCGGGACAGGTCCGCCGCTTTAGAGGGGAAGATCATGGAAGGGCTTGTGGAAGAGGTCAACAGCCAGAAGGAAGGGTATGTGACCTGCCGTCTGTCCAACAACATGATCGTACATATTCCGGGAGACGCTTCTTTGATCGGTACTTATCAGCAGATTCACCTGGAAGAATGCAAGGGTTTTTACTATTTTGGCCGGATCGCCGGTCAGGACTGAAAAGCAAGAAATGAAGGTTGTGAATGAGTATTAAACTTGAAGAACAGGACTTATCAAAATTAAGTCCCATGATGCAGCATTACCTGCAGACCAAAAAAGAGTATCCGGGCTGTATTCTCTTTTACCGGCTCGGAGACTTCTATGAAATGTTCTTTGAGGACGCCGAGATCGTCTCAAGGGAACTGGAGCTGACCCTGACCGGGAAAAGCTGCGGCCTTCCCGAGAGAGCGCCGATGTGCGGCGTACCTTTTCATGCTGTCGACAGCTATCTGACAAGGCTTGTGGAAAAGGGTTACAAAGCCGCGATCTGTGAACAGGTAGAGGATCCCCGCACCGCGAAAGGAATGGTTAAGCGTGAGGTCATCCGTATTGTCACGCCCGGCACGAACCTCGACATGGATTCCATCGAGGAGGGAAAGAACAATTTCATCTTCTGCATTCTGTACAGCAGACAGGGAAAGAGCGGCATTTCTGTCGCCGACGTCACAACCGGAGAATTCTACATGACAGAGACAGAGGGCGACCGGAAGGTCTATGACGAGATCGTCCGCTATTCTCCCTCGGAGATCATCTGCAATGAGAGTTTTATGCTCTCAGGGTTGGATCTGACCGATCTGCAGGAAAGGCTCGGCATCATCATCAATACGCTTAGCGCGCACTATTTTGACGAAAACGCCGCAGAAAAGGTCATCAGTGAGCACTTTCACGTCTCAAGCCTGATCGCGCTCGGCATGGATGACAAGAGAGCGGGCAGCACTGCTGCGGGAGCGCTTCTTAAGTACCTTTACGACACACAGAAGAATTCACTCTCGAATATAACCGGGATCAACGTATACGTTTCCGGAAAGTATATGCTTCTGGACAGCTCCACAAGAAGAAATCTTGAGCTGACAGAGACAATGCGGGAAAAGAAGAAGAGAGGGTCCCTTCTGTGGGTCCTGGACAGGACCGGGACAGCCATGGGCGCAAGAAAGCTCCATCAGATGATCGAGCAGCCTCTGGTAGACAGGGAACTGATCGAGAAGAGGCTGGACGCCGTCGATATGCTTTGTCAAAATACTGTTGACCGCGATGAGATCCGCGAATATCTGCAGCCTGTCTATGACCTGGAGCGCCTGATGACCAGAGTCAGTTACGGGACAGCTAATCCGAGGGATCTGATCGCTCTCAGGGGATCTCTTTCCATGTTCGCGCCGATCAGGCAGGTACTGGAGGATTTCGAAGGAGGCCTTCTCTCTGAGCTCAGAGACGATATGGACGACTTCAGGGATCTCGTCGACCTTTTGAACCGCTCCATTTTGGACGAGCCGCCTCTTCAGGTAAAGGAGGGCGGGATCATCCGCGGCGGTTTCGACGCCGATATAGACAGGCTCAGGGAAGCCAAGACCCAGGGCCGGCAGTGGCTGATGAACCTCGAAGCGGAAGACCAGCTGCGCACAGGTATCAAAAACCTTCGCATCAAGTATAACAAGGTGTTCGGATACTATTTTGAAGTGACCAATTCCTTCAAGAACATGGTCCCCTCGGATTACATGCGCAAGCAGACACTTGTCGGGTCTGAGAGATACACTTCCGAAAAGCTCAAATCCCTTGAGGACACGATCCTCAACGCGGATGACAAACTCAATACTCTTGAATACGACAAATTCTGTGAGATCAGGGATACTGTCGGCGGACAGATCTCAGGGATCCAGAAAGCGGCAAGAGCCCTGGCGATGCTCGACGCGCTGTGTTCTCTATCTCTTGTCGCGGAGAGAGGTCACTACGCGCGCCCTTCGATCAACGATAAAGGATATATCAAGATCAAAGAGGGACGTCACCCGGTTGTTGAAAAGATGCTTCAGGGCGAATTTATTTCCAACGACACAGTCCTTGACGGCAAAAAGAACGCCATTGCGATCATCACCGGTCCCAATATGGCAGGCAAATCCACCTACATGCGTCAGGTAGCGCTGATCTGCCTGATGGCGCAGATCGGAAGTTTTGTACCTGCCGCTTCAGCGGATCTGTGCGTTGTCGACAGGATCTTTACAAGAGTTGGGGCATCCGATGACCTCGGCAGCGGCCAGAGCACATTCATGGTGGAGATGAACGAAGTGGCTAACATTCTCCGGAACGCGACGCCGGCTTCGCTCCTTATCCTGGACGAGATAGGCAGAGGCACTTCCACTTACGACGGACTCTCCATTGCATGGTCCGTGATCGAGCATATAAGCAACAAAAAGTTCCTGGGCGCCAAGACACTCTTTGCCACACACTACCACGAGCTGACAGAGCTCGAGGGCAAAATAGACAACGTAAGCAACTACTGCGTAGCAGTCAAGGAAAAGGGAGACGATATTGTATTCCTGCGCAAGATCATAAAGGGCGGCGCCGACAAGAGTTACGGAATACAGGTTGCCAAGCTGGCCGGGCTCCCCGACATAGTGATCGACAGAGCCAAGGAACTCCTCGACCAGCTCACCGACAGCGATATTACCGAGAAGATCCAAAACATAGAGACCAAAGCCGGGCAGACTACAGGCAAGACTAAGAAGGTCAAACATTACGACGAAGTGGACCTGGGGCAGATGTCTCTTTTCGAGACTGTGAGCGACGAGGATGTGCTTAAGGAACTTAGGGATATAGATATTTCAAACCTTACGCCCCTGGACGCGCTGAACACACTTTACAGACTTCAGACGGAACTGAAGAACCGCTGGAGCGGCTAAGGACGGACTGTCCATTAAAGAGGTATTTACATTGGAAATCCATTTACTCAGTGACGAGACGATAAACCGAATAGCTGCCGGAGAAGTGGTGGAGAGACCAGTCAACGTCGTCAAAGAGCTGGTGGAAAACGCCATCGACGCAGGCGCGAGCGCGATCACTGTAGAGATCCGCGAGGGCGGAAAGAAGATGATCCGCGTCACCGACAACGGCTGCGGGATCGAAAAGAGCCAGATCACCAAGGCCTTTGAGCGGCACGCCACCAGTAAGATCCGCGACGACAGCGATCTTACCAGACTTGTGAGCCTCGGCTTTCGCGGCGAAGCTCTCTCAAGTATTGCTGCCGTATCCCAGGTGGAGATGATCACTAAGACCAGGGATTCCCTGACCGGCGTAAGAGCCACCAATCAGCTTCTGAGCGGATACTCAGAGGATGACAGGGTAAAACTTGACCTTGAAGAGATCGGCGCGCCCGACGGAACCAGTGTGGTCGTCCGGAATCTTTTCTACAACGTCCCCGTGCGCTCAAGATTTCTCAAACAACCGCAGACAGAGGCCGGCTATATCACGGATCTCGTGGAACGGCAGGCGCTTTCTCATCCTTCCATTTCCTTTCACTACAGAGTAGACGGGAGGGAAAAGCTCCACACCACCGGAAACGGCGACCTCAGGGAACTCCTGTACAGGATCTATGGGCGGGAGATCAGCAAAAAAGTGCTCCCGGTCACAGTATCAGAAGGGAATTACCGGCTCGAAGGCTTCATAGGCAGGCCTGAGATCAGCCGGACCACCAGAAATTTCGAGGTCTTCTTCGTTAACGGGAGAATGCTTAAGAGCAATACTTTGTCAAGAGCGCTTGAAGCCGGTTACCGGACGGATCTCATGCAGCACAGATTTCCCTTTGCCGTCCTGCACCTGACCCTTCCTCCCGGGGAGGCGGACGTCAACGTGCATCCGACAAAGATGGAAGTGCGCTTCTCCGAGGCAGAAGCGGTATATCATTTTATTGATGAAAGCGTCCACAGTGTACTGCACTCCGCCGAGCTGATCCCGGCTGAGATCCTTGAGACACAGGCGCAGGAGAGAAAGAGGAAAAGGGAAGAGGCGGAAGAGGCGAGGAGAAAACTTCAGAGCGAGCCCCATCCGGAACCCTTTGAAAGAGCAAGGTTTGTCATGGATCCCCCCTCTGAATACGGAAATTCCGGAAATTCTTCCCTCGAGATCATCTTTACTGATCCTAAGCCCGCGTCCCCGTCGGGTCCTTCCCGAATTGAGACCGAAGACTTTCTCTTTGTGGACAAGCGGATCCGCGATCCTGAAAACCCGAAAGCTGATCCCGGGCTTTCATCGGCCTTTTCACAGGAACCTGCTGCTTCCGAGGGAGTTTTCAAACAGGCGAGCCTGTTCGAAAACACAGATTTCAGCGACGACAGCGAACCTAAGATCATGCTCGAGGACAACAGGGCGTCCTTCCGCATCATCGGCCAGGTCTTTGAGACCTACTGGATGATCCAGTATGAGCGAAAGCTCCTGATCATCGATCAGCATGCCGCCCATGAAAAGGTCAACTACGAGAGACTGATGAAGAGACTAAAGAGCAATGATCCCTCATCGTCAGGATCCCAAATGCTCGCCCCGGCTTCCGTCATCACTATGACCGGCCGCGAAGAGGGAGAGTTTCACAGACACGAAGATGTGTTCAGGTCGATGGGCTATGAGATCGAACCCCTTGGCGGCAGCAGTTACGCGATCCGCGCTGTTCCGATGGAACTGTACGGAAACGACGCTTCCGAGCTCCTCCGCGATACTCTCGAAGAGATGGTCGAGGAAAAGATGACTGGTACGCCCGCTGCCATTCTTGCTAAAGTGGCGTCCATGTCATGCAAGGCGGCCGTAAAGGGCAATACGATCCTTTCCACTAAGGAAGCCGAGGCCCTGATCGGGGAACTGCTGGAGCTCGACAATCCTTATCACTGCCCGCACGGAAGACCGACTATGATCGTTTTCTCCCAATCGGATATGGATAAGAAATTTAAGAGGATCGTCACCTGAACGAAAAAAAAGAGAGGCATCCATGTCAG
This sequence comes from uncultured Lachnospiraceae bacterium, assembly GCA_902794825.1. Lineage (GTDB taxonomy): Bacteria > Bacillota > Clostridia > Lachnospirales > Lachnospiraceae > CAG-791. The sequence goes on along the minus strand of CADBIU010000019.1, from coordinate 16,652 downwards.
ATGAAATCAAAACAGAGAAAATTCCATTACTGATCGTCGCGGGTCCCACCGCCACAGGAAAGAGTGATTCCGCTGTGGAACTTGCCCTCAGAATGAACGGCGAAGTGATCTCCGCTGATTCTATGCAGGTTTACAGAGGGATGGATATAGGAAGCGCCAAGGTCACCCGCGAGGAGATGAGGGGCGTTCCCCACCATCTGATCGACTGCGTGGACCCTTCCGAAAACTGGAATGTAGTGCGCTTTCAGAAAGAAGCGTGCAGAGCAGTGCGAGACATTACATCCAGGGGACGGCTCCCCATTCTGTGCGGAGGAACAGGTTTTTATATTCAGGCGCTTCTGTATGACATAGACTTCACACAGATGGAAGAGAATACTCCTCTTAGGGAGAGATTATCGGCTATGGCCGCCGAAAAAGGGCCTGAAGCAGTCCACGCGCTCCTTGCTCAGCGGGATCCGGCTTCCGCGGCCGCGATCCATCCCAATAATATAAAGAGAGTGATCCGGGCTCTCGAGTTCATGGAAGAGGGCGGAGGTTCTATCGCCGCCCATAATTTGCAGCAAAGAGAGAGGGAATCCGCTTACCGGTCAGTATTTTTTGTCCTTACCATGGAACGCGGAAAACTCTACGAAAGGATCGACCGCAGAGTCGACCTGATGATGGAGAGAGGACTTGTCGATGAAGTCAGGGAACTGCGCGAAATGGGAATAAAAAGAGACAGCACGTCAATGCAGGGCATAGGATATAAGCAGATCTACGGTTATCTCGAAGGAGAATATGACCTTGAAGAAGCTGTCCGGCTGGTCAAACGGGACACCAGGCATTTTGCCAAAAGACAGCTGACCTGGTTCAGGAGAGAAAAGGACGTGATCTGGACAGATCTCGACCGCTTTGAAGACCGGCGTCAGATGTGGGACCACATGCAGACAACGGCAGAGAATATCATACATTATTAAGGAGACTGAAATTATGCGATCAATATACCGGCAGTTCGGTATTACGGACCAGGTACTGGATTACGCGGCACCTGTGCTTGAGAAACTGACAGAGCGCTTCAGGCAGATCGACGAGACGGCTGAATACAACCAGCTCAGAGTGATCAAGGCAATGCAGGACGCGCACATCGGCGAAGCCAATTTAAAAGGTACGACAGGTTACGGTTATGACGATATCGGAAGAGACGGCCTCGAGAGAGTATACGCTTCCTATTTTCACACGGAAGACGCGCTTGTGAGGCCGCAGATCACCTGCGGCACCCATGCGCTGGCTCTGGCCCTTATGAGCAACCTTCGTCCCGGCGATGTGCTCCTTTCGGCAGCGGGAGCACCTTACGACACGCTGCAGGAGGTGATAGGGATCCGCCCTTCAAGAGGATCTCTCGCGGAATACGGGATCGGCTACCGGCAGGTAGATCTTAAACCTGACAGCACATTTGACTTTGATGGAATCCTGGAGGCCCTTAATGACCGCCGGATCAGGCTGGTGACTATTCAGCGCTCCAAAGGATACCAGAGCCGCCTCACACTGAGCGTCGCTCAGATAGGAGAAGCGATCTCGGTCATCAAGAAGGCCCGCCCTGATGTCATCTGCATGGTCGACAATTGTTACGGCGAATTCGTTGAGAAAACTGAGCCTTCTGACGTCGGCGCGGATATGATCGTCGGCTCACTCATCAAGAACCCCGGCGGCGGACTCGCACCCATCGGCGGCTATATCGCGGGAACCTTTGAATGTGTAGAAAACGCCGCTGTCCGGCTCACTTCACCGGGACTCGGCAAGGAAGTAGGCGCCACCCTTGAAGTTCTTCCATCTTTCTATCAGGGATTCTTTATGGGACCTACCGTGACAGCTTCCGCGCTCAAAGGCGCGGTTCTGGCGGCAAATCTCTATGAACCTCTGGGATTCGACGTGCTTCCTGACAGCAGCGAGAGCCGCCACGATATCATTCAGGCGATCACTTTCGGGACTCCCGAGGGCGTCATCGCGTTCTGCCAGGGCATTCAGGCGGCGTCGCCTGTCGACAGCTTCGTAGCTGCAGAGCCTTCCGATATGCCCGGTTACGACAGCCAGGTAATCATGGCTGCCGGAGCCTTTGTCTCAGGTTCTTCCATCGAACTGAGCGCCGACGGCCCGATCAAACCGCCCTACAATGTCTATTTTCAGGGAGGACTCACCTGGCCTCACGCCAAACTGGGAATTCTCAAATCCCTTCAGAATCTTTTGGACAGAGGTCTGTGCAGACTTGATCGAAACCTGACTAAGCCGGAATAAGGCGCATCCCTTTCTTCTGACGCCCGGAGAGGCTTTGGGAGGTGGAATGCAGCAGATCAAAGAACAGCCTTATGAACGATTTCTCTCAAGCGGTCCCGGTAGTCTTACGAACGCGGAACTGCTTGGAATCATCTTAAGGACCGGTACAAAAGGAATATCGGCAGTGGAACTTGGCAGGAGAGTACTCGGGCTTCATGACCCGCAGTGCGAATCCCTGTCAGCTCTTCCGGGCATCAGCATGGAGGAGCTGAGAGCGCTCCCCGGGATCGGAGAAGTTAAGGCGGTAAAACTCCTGTGTCTCTCCGAGATCGCGCGAAGGATCGTCCGGGAGAAGATCAGAAACTCACAAAAGTTTGACTCCCCGCAAAAAATCGCCGATTACTACATGGAAAGTATGAGGCACCTGGACAGGGAACAGACTGTCGTGCTTCATTTTGACAGCAAAATGTCGCTTCTGGGCGAAGATATCATGACCGTCGGCACAGTCAGCGGAGCGCTGATCTCACCCAGAGAGATATTTATCAAAGCGCTTCAGCGGCAGGCTGTCCGGATCGTCCTTCTGCACAATCACCCCAGCGGTGATCCCAGCCCGAGCAGAGAGGACATAATTTCAACAAGACAGGTTTCAAAGGCAGGAGAAATCCTGGGGATCATCCTGACGGACCACATAATAATAGGAGATCTGTCTTACTGCAGTTTAAAGGAGATGGGGTTACTTAGCGATGAAACTACAAAACCTTAGGAGCCGTTCGATCTTACTGGCAATCCTTTCCGTAATGCTGGCGCTTGTCCTTGTCGGGCGCCTCTATTATCTTCAGATCCTGCGCGGGGAGGACTTCACGCAGTCTTTTGAGGAGAGCGTTACAAGGACCGTCAGTATTCCTGCCAGAAGAGGCAGGATCCTCGACAGAAACGGCGCCGTGATCGCGGATACCGCCGCCTCTTTGAATGTAACGATTGTTGACAACACCGGCAATACGAGAGAAGAAAATGACAGGCTTAACAGCATAATCCTTAAGACTCTTCAGATTCTTGACCAAAACGGCGAGGAAACAGAGGGGGATTTCGGGATCTCCTGGGATGGCTCCGGATATGTATTTGATTACGACGGCTTTGAACATCTTCGTTTTCTTGCCGATGTATACGGATATCCTCTCACAGACACCCTGAGCGAGGAGGAGAGAGCGGCATCAGCAGAAGATGTGCTTCTTATGCTGGCTGACCGTTACAGGATCAGCAGAGATCTCAACACCCCGGATAAGGCTTTCCTTTTCCTGAATACTGTCGTCACCCGATATCGCCTGGCACTCAACGCGTTTCAGAAATATATTCCCACAGTTCTCGCAAGAAATGTGGGCAGCGGCACTGCGGACGCGATAGTAGCTGACAGCAGCCTCGACGGCGTCAGCATCGCGAACGATTATAAGCGCGTATATAATGACAGTCTGTATCTGTCCTCAGTGACCGGATACATAAGCCTTGTCAGCGCGCAGGAACTGGAAGAGTACGGCGATCTCTACAATTCAGGAGATTACATCGGGAAAGTAGGTATTGAAGCCAGCATGGAGGAAACACTCCGGGGTAAGAACGGCCGCAGGGAGATCAGTGTCGACAATCTCGGAAGAGAACAAAATGAGATCTCCTATGTCCGTCCCGAAGAAGGAAACGATGTCTGGCTGACAATTGACAGCGAACTTCAGAAAAATATCTATAAGATCCTGGAGATGAATATGAGGAACATCATCCTGTCCAAACTGACGGATGAAGTGAATTCCTTTGAGATCACAGCGGAAACTGACGGATCAGATATCCTCATACCCGCAGCGGATGTTTACGGATCTCTGCTCAGTTATAAGATCGACAGAGACCATTTCAGCGCGGAAGACGCCTCAGACAGTGAGAGGCAGATGCAGGGTATACTGAACGCGTATCTGGAGAGTGTCAAGGAAGGGATCCGCTCCGAACTGCAGGCCGGCAGAACTCCCTTCAACGCGCTCACGCAGGAATATAAGGAATACGCGACCTATATCAGCAGGGCGCTATTTGACAGAGGCGTGATCGACACATCGCTTGTGGATGATGACGACGACATATACCGAGAGTGGACTGCAGGAAGTTCTGTCTCCCTCGGCGAGTTTCTCTACCACGCCGCGGCGGAAGGCTGGATCGACACAGATCTGATCGGCGCTGACTCTGAAGATACGGATGACATATTCAGTACGCTGACCGGCTATATTTTGGACGAGCCCTGTGAAGACTACAGTTTCGGCAATATTGTATGTAAATACCTCATGGAATCCGGAGCAGCAAATGGAGAGCTGGTATGCATGGTCCTTTTCGATCAGGGCATTTATGATCCCTCGGAATCCGACAGGGAAGCCATTGAATCCGGAAAAAGGAAAGCGGCCTATAACTATGTGAGGCGCATCATAGAGAACGGAAGCCTCACACCCGGCGATCTGCATCTGTATCCCTTCAGCGGCTCTGTCGTTGTGACGGACCCCTCAGACGGGTCTGTGCTCGCTCTTGTGAGTTATCCCGGATATGACTGCAACCGTCTTTCTGAAAACAGTTACATGGACATGATCAAGCGCAATCCGTCCAAGCCTATGCTCAACCACGCGACGCAGCAAAGGACCGCGCCGGGATCCACCTTCAAGATGGTAACTGCTGCGGCGGGGATCGGCGAGGGAGTGATCGGTACCCGTGATACGGTGGACTGCTATGACATATTTGACAAAATAGAGCCGTCCCCGGCCTGTTGGATCTATCCCGACGGACACGGCTGGCAGAACATGCAGAACGCGATCACCAACTCCTGCAACACTTACTTCTATGAAGTCGGCTACAGGCTCGGTGAACTGGATGGCAGTTTCAGCAACGATACCGGTATTGAACATCTGTCAAAATATGCTTCCAAGTACGGTCTTGACAGAAAATCCGGCGTGGAGATAGAAGAGGCCGACCCGTCCGTCGCGACAAGAGACGTTGTCCGCGCCGCGATCGGACAGTCAAATAACGGATATACTACCGCGGCTCTCGCAAGATATGTGGCAGCGGTCGCATCCAAAGGAGACGTGTACGACCTGACGCTCCTTGATCACTCCGAAGACAAGGACGGAACCGTTCTTGAAAAATATTCTTCCAAGCCGCTCGATCCCATTGAGATCGACGACTCCTACTGGGAGAGCGTTTCTCAGGGAATGAAGAGAGTCTGCACCTCTAAATACGGTTTTTCTTCCATTAACCGCGTCTCGGAAGACGGATCCGGAGAACGGATCACGGCGGCCGGAAAGACCGGAACGGCGCAGCAGGGCTACAACACCCCTAACCACGCTCTGTTTTTGGGCTACGCGCCTTTCGACAACCCCGAGATCGCAGTCGCTGTGCGCATTCCGAACGGTTATAGTTCAAGTTACGCGGCGCTGACAGCAGCCCAGGTGATGCAGTACTATTTTGACCCGGATTCTCTTTCCGGCATCCTTTCCTCCGAGGATATCCCAGTTTACGAGAATGGTGATTAAAGAAATGAAAAACAAAGAGATCAGTTCAATATCCGGGAATATCAAAAAGATCGCGGGGATCGATCCGATCCTCACCGCTTCAGTGATCCTGCTCAATCTGATGGGACTGGTATCCATCAGAAGTATTACAGAGATCACGGGAAGCAGCGGCATACTGGTCAGACAGGCCGCCGGCAGCGTTATCGGCATAATCCTAATGATCGCATTGAGTCTCGTCGACACAGAAAAGATCACAAGGCACTGGAAGATCTACTATGCCGTGACTGTCATTTCCCTTCTGGCTGTGCTTATTTTCGGTTCTTCGGGCGGCGGAGCAAGGAGATGGATCTCCGTTGCGGGGCTTACTTTCCAGCCCTCCGAACTGGCAAAAATATTATTGATTTTATTTTATTCAGAGTACATAATTGAAATGAAGGGTAAATTTGCCCGGCCGCTGGTCTATGTTTTCTGCACTCTGCTGATTCTTCCGCCGTTCTTTATGATCCTGAAAGAACCGGATCTGTCAACCGGTATCATGGTTTTTCTCATCTTCTGTGTGATAGTGTTTGTCGCAGGAATTGACTATAAGATCGTGGCGGGAGCAGCAGCTGCCGCAGTACCGGCTGCATTTATAATCATTTACTTATCTGTGATCGGCGATATGCCGTTTCTTGGCGATTACCAGCGCCAGAGAATACTGGCGTGGCTTCATCCCGAAGATTACGCCGCCTCAACGGCTTATCAGACTATGAATTCCATGACTGCGATCGGCTCCGGCAGGCTGATCGGAAAGGGCCTTCATGTCGATGAATCGAGTACTCTTCTCGGTACAGGGTTTATCTCAGAGTCCCAGACCGATTTTATCTTTGCCGTGATCGGAGAGCAGCTTGGTTTTCTGGGATGCTGTATCATGATAATCCTGATCTCTGTCATAGCTGTCCGCTGTTACATGATCGCATCAAAGAGCAGCAGCATACGCGACAGGATCATCGCCGCAGGAATGGCTTCATGGATCGGATTTCAGAGCTACGTCAATATTGGCGTCGCAACTGGACTCCTTCCCAATACCGGGATCCCGCTTCCTTTTGTAAGCTACGGGCTCACAAGCCTTCTCTGCCTGTATTGCGGTCTGGGACTTGTACAGAGTATTAATTTAAAGAATGATCTGAAAACTGCATCTGAACATACAGTAAACCGAGGGAGAGAGCAATGAGGATTGCATTGATTGCACATGATGCGAAAAAGAAGCTGATGCAGAATTTCTGTATCGCATATCGGGGTATTCTGAGCCGCCATAAATTATACGCCACCGCTACAACCGGAAGACTTATCGAAGAGGTCACAAACCTCAATATTCACAAGCATCTGGCAGGCCATCTCGGCGGTATGCAGCAGATCGGGGCGCAGATCGAGCAGAATGAGATCGATCTGCTCATATTTCTGCGCGATCCGCTCAATCCCAAGAGGCATGAGCCTGATGTAAACGATGTTGTCAAACTCTGCGATATGCACAATATTCCAATGGCAACAAACCTTGCGACCGCAGAGCTGTTGATCAAATCTTTGGACCGGGGGGATCTTGAGTGGCGTGAAATGTATAAATAAGTATTTAAGACTGATTTTTCTTGGGGCGCTCTTATGCGCCGCCTTAACAGGATGCGGAAGAGTCATCAGCGACGATTACGAGAGCATGCTGGATTCCGAGCAGATCAATCCTATGGTAACTTCTCAGGAATCCGTACTGAAGGAGAAGTCCTTCGCGTATGACCTGTGCCTTCCCGAGGACGCAAAAGCGCCGGGCAATTCAGAACTGTCAGTAGGCACTGCGGGGCTTTTTGATCTTGGCAGCCGCAATACGATCTATGGATCCGATCTCACTACAAGGGTCTATCCCGCAAGTACGACCAAGCTCATGACTGCGCTGGTCGCGCTCAAGTACGGAAGCCCTTCGCAGCAGATCACGATCTCCGAGAACGCCGCCTATCCGGGAGCGGATGCACAGCGCCTGGTGCTGGAGCCCGGAGATTCCATGAGTCTGGAACAGGCGATCAACTATCTGCTCGTGTTTTCAGCCAACGACGTCGCGATCGCGATCGCGGAGAATATCGGCGGGAGTTATGATGAATTTGTATCGCTCATGAACACGGAAGCGAGGGCCATCGGAGCGACCGGCACACACTTTACAAATCCTCACGGACTTCATGACGAGAATCATTATACGACTCCCTATGATCTGTATCTGATCCTCAATGAAGCTGCTAAATATGAGCTGATCAGGAAAATACTGCCGCAGTCGGAGTATAACACAATGTTCGTCGGACCTGACGGCTCCAATAAGAGCATCGCTGTAAGGGCAACAGACGCCTATCTTACAGGAGATGTGGATGCCCCCGAGGGGATCACTGTACTGGGCGGCAAGACAGGCACTACCGAGCCCGCAGGCCATTGCCTTATTATCCTGTCCCGGAACGCATCCGACAACTACTTCATTTCGGTTGTTATGAAGACAGAATCCCTTGACGAGCTCTACTCGGACATGAATCTGCTGCTGTCTGAAATACCGAATTAGCGGTTGTATTTTAAGGGCGGATAAACTATAATGAAACAAACAATTCCCTGTTTTTTAAGGAAAACAGGGAATTCCCATCATTACACACAGGAGGGTAAGTCCATTGGTTCAATTAATCATCGGCAACAAAGGAAGAGGGAAGACAAGATATCTTCTTGAGAAAGTCAACTCCGAAGTAAAGGATATTCTGGGAAATATCTGCTACCTGGATAAAAGCTCCAAGCATATGTTTGAACTCAATAACCGCGTTCGTCTCATCAATGTTTCGGATTTCGCGATTGAGAATACAGATCAGTTTATCGGTTTTATCTGCGGTATCATTTCTCAGGATCACGACCTGGAACAGATGTATTTTGACAGCTTTCTGAAGATTGCTCACCTGGAAGGCCAGGATATTACTGATACACTCAAGCGTATCCAGAAGATTGGAGATATGTTTGGTGTCAGTTTCATCATCAGCATTGCAATGGACAAGGACGAAGTTCCTGCAGAGTTCCAGGAACTGATCGCAGTCGCGCTTTGATCAATATGATTACGGAGGGCCTTGGGAATCAAGTATTTCCAAGGCTCGTTTTGTTCTGCAGTGTCTGCGGAAATAACCTCCATTACCTGTCACAGATCCGGAGGTAAACGATTTTGACGGATAAACAGCCTACGGCAAGAACAATTCCATACCGGCGCCCTTTCAGGCTTAATGTGGGACTTTTCATGTTCCTGATCATTTTCATCTATGTACTGATCAGCGTACTGACATACCTCACTTCCCACAAGACGGAAGTCTACGAGGTCCGCTCGGGTTCTCTATCAGATAACCAGGTCTATCAGGGTATTGCGCTCCGCAACGAATCGGTCGTTAACAGCGACTACACCGGGACGATCAATTTCTACAACAAGGAGGGTGAGAGAGTTCCGGAAGGCGGACTGGCTTTTTCTGTGGATGAGACCGGAAAGATAACGGACTATCTGAAGCCTGACGAAGAATCTACTTTATCCAAGGATGATCTGAGCCGCTTCAGGGAAGAAGCAATCCTGTACTCGAGAAAGTTCTCTCCCGGCGACTTTGTCAGTATCTATGATTTTAAGAGCGGCGCTGTAAGCTCGGCACAGAAGATATCAAACCGCAAGGTGCTCAGCGAGATCCCGGATCTCAGCTCCACCTCAATACATCCCTGCTATGCGGAAGAGACGGGCGAGATACTATATTTTGTCGACAACTGCGAGGGTATTACTTTCGAGAACCTGACAGTTGAGAATTTTGACAGGACGCGATACAAAAAGAACCAGATCGCAAACGGCACCAGGATCACAGCAGGAGAGCCGGCCTATAAGATGGTGACCGACGAGAACTGGTCGGTTGCGATCCACGTAGCATCTGCAGAAGAGGCCAGCGAGCTTGTAAAGCGAGCTTACATACAGGTGCGTTTTCTTGAGAATCAGATGATCTCCTGGGCCTCCGTATCATCCAGAAGCGATGATAACGACAACTATTATGTCAACCTTCGTTTCAGTAATTCCATGTCCGATTTCTGCCTGGACCGTTTCGTGGATGTTGAACTGATCGCCTCGCAGCAATCCGGGCTTAAGGTTCCCAACAGCTCGATCACAAAGGGTTCCTTCTTCCTGGTACCCAAGGAATTCGTTTTTGAGGGCGTAGGAGGCCAGAGCGGCGTACTCCTGGAAGTTTATACCGAGAATAACGAAAAGAGCGTACAGTTCGTTCCTGCCGTCCCTTACAGTGAAAATGAGGACTGCTATTATCTGGACGACAGTGTTCTGAGGGCCGGCATGATCATCGACCGTCCAAACTCCTCCGATCAGTTTACGATCGGCGATCAGGACGAACTGATAGGCGTTTACTATATCAACAAGGGCTATCCTGATTTCCGCCAGGTCAATATTCTCTATCAGAACGAGGAATACGCTATAGTCGCGCCCAACTCACTTTACGGTCTTCAGGAATACGATTATATTGTCCTTTATGCGGACTCCGTCAAAATGAACGACTATTATCGCTGACAAAAACCTGTGTATTCCATGACATATTCCAATCAGAAAGGAAGCGGAGCTTTGGTAAGAGAAAACATAGAGAGCGTGGAAGAGAGAATCCGAAGCGCCTGCAGGAGAGCGGGAAGAGACAGATCCGAAGTCAGTCTCATTTGCGTTACGAAGACCAAACCTGAAGAAATGCTCAGAGAGGCCTATGAAGCCGGCCAGCGCGATTTCGGCGAGAATAAGGTGCAGGAGATCTGCAGGAAAAAGCCGAATCTGCCCGATGATATCAGATGGCATATGATCGGCCATCTTCAGAGAAACAAAGTCAGACAGCTGATCGGCCGGGCAGTGATGATCCACAGTGTAGACAGCCTGAGGCTTGCGGAGACCATCAGCGAGGAGGCCTTAAAGGCAGGTATCGTTATTCCCGTGCTTATTGAAGTCAACATGGCCGATGAAGAGAGCAAGTTCGGGGTATCTCCAAATGAAGCTCCGACGCTCGTTAAAGACGCTTCCGCACTAAGCGGCATAAAGATCGAGGGCCTTATGACGATCGCGCCTTATACCGAAGACCCCGAGTCCAACAGGCCCTATTTTGCAGGGCTGAGGGAATTAGCAGTTGACATAGGTCAAAAATGCATTGATAATGTGTCTATGAGTGTTCTTTCAATGGGAATGACCGGCGATTTTGAGGTCGCGATCGAGGAAGGCGCGACGCATATACGCGTCGGGACCGGAATTTTTGGAGAGCGGATCTACAGCTGAGAGCACTTTAAAGGCCCGCAAGCCGGTTAATTATAATAAAGGAGTATGACAGATATGAGTGTTATGGATAAGCTTATCAACGCCATGAAGTTTAATGACGATGAAGATTTTGATGAAGATGAGGAGTATGAGGACGAGGATTATTACGGAGATGATAAGCCTGCCGCTGCCGCAGAGCCTGTAAGATCTTCAAGGGCTGCCCAGACTTCAGCATCTTTTGATGATCTCACTGAGGATGAGGAACCGGTTCCTGCGCCGAGAGCCAGAAAGCGTTTCGGCGGCGCCGCCGCTGACAAGAGTGAATCCTCTACGGTTTCCAGGCAGGTTAAGAAGCAGTATTCGGAGGCAGGAATGGAAGTATGCATCATTAAGCCCACATCTGTCAACGACGCGAGAGAAGTCACAGATACACTTTTGGCTAACAGCACAGTAGTCCTCAACCTTGAGGGACTCGATGTCGAGATCGCGCAGAGGATCATCGATTTTACATCCGGATCCTGCTATGCGGTTCACGGAAATGTCATGAAGATCTCTCATTATATTTTCGTGATCACTCCCGCAAACGTCGATGTTTCGGGCGACATTTCCACTCAGGCCGGCATCGGCCGCACAGAGAGCAATTCCCTGAGCATGCCTTACGGCGGAAGGAACTGATACCGCGGAAGATCATAGTTATCTAAGTATATCGAAGCGCACCGGACGATGTTTGGTGCGCTTTTTACAGTCACTGCATAAAGAACACATTGCAGAGAGCATATTGACCAAATCAGTCGATTGACTATATCAGTCTGACCGTTTTAGTCAATTCGCTGTTTGGAGGAACATATATGAAGGCAGATATAACAAGGATCATTAAAGCCGCCGTATTATTTACAGTGCTGACCGCATTTGATCTTTTCACCAAATCCATCGCGGTAAACGCCCTTGAGGGCGGGAAAAGAGTCCCTCTTATTCCCGGAGCACTGGAGTTTTACTATATCCAGAACAGGGGAGCTGCGTTTGGTATTTTCCAGAACGGAACATTAATACTAGGTATTATATCGGCTGTCGCTCTGGCAGTTCTGATCTTTGTATATCTCAGGATACCGGACGGAAAGAAATACCTTCCTCTGAGACTTGTTCTGATCTTTATTGCTGCAGGGGCGGCAGGAAATCTGTATGACAGGATCACTCTTCATTACGTGAGGGATTTTATTTATTTCTCCCTGATCGATTTTCCTGTATTCAATGTGGCTGATATTTATGTCACCTGCTCCGTCTTTATTCTGGCCTTCCTGATCCTTTTCTATTATAAGGAGGAAGATCTGCAGTTCGGGCATTGACAAAATTGACCCGAATGCGAATTCTTTGTAATAATCCGGAGGTATATTATGGAACAGATCAATGAATTCACGGTACCGGAGGAACTTGACGACGAGCGGCTTGATGCTGTAGTCGCTTCCCTGTCCGAAGGTCAGTCCAGGAGTTATCTCAAAAACCTCATTAAGGACGGAAGCGTCCTCTTAAACGGCAAAACAGCGAAACCGAGCGCGAGAGTGCGGGAGAATGACAAGATCACCCTGGTTCTGCCCGAAAAGATCATTCCGGATATCCTGCCGGAAAACATTCCTCTCGACATTCTGTATGAAGATGAAGATGTTCTGGTTGTCAATAAGCCAAAGGGAATGGTCGTTCATCCCGCTCCCGGACATTATTCGGGGACACTTGTCAACGCAGTCATGTACCACTGCGGCAGTAGTCTTTCGGGGATCAACGGCGTAATGCGCCCCGGGATCGTCCACAGGATCGACAGAGATACCACCGGCAGCGTAATAATCTGCAAGAACGACGCCGCCCACAACAGTATTGCGGCCCAGCTCCAGGAGCACAGTATCGTGCGCCGCTATTTTGCCATTCTTTACGACAATATTCCGGAAGACGAATTCACAGTAGACGCTCCCATAGGAAGAGATCCGAAAGACCGAAAGAGAATGACTGTGAGAAGCGACGGCAAGAGAGCAGTGACACACTGCAGAGTCCTCAAGCGGTTCGGACAGTACACCTATGTGGAATGCCGGCTCGAGACAGGGCGGACTCATCAGATCCGTGTTCATATGGCCCATGTGCATCACCCGCTGCTGGGGGATGAAGTATATGCGGGACGAAGGAAATCCCCTTTCATCACTCAGGGGCAGTGCCTGCACGCCGGTATACTGGGATTTATTCATCCCAGAACCGGTGAATATATTGAGACTCACGCGCCTCTTCCAGAGTATTTTGAAGATATACTCAGCAAATTAAATAACAATTAACTTAAAAATTAGGACATATTATAGAAATTGCATAGCAAAACCCGTACGTGTATAATATTAAATAGACAGATATTTGATCATTTGTGTTTTTAACGGATTTTCTGCAGCAATCAACAGCGCCCGCGGAGGTAGAAGATGCACACAATAATCACGATCGGAAGACAGTATGGTTCGGGTGGCAGAGAAGTAGGACAGAAACTCGCGGCCTACTACGGAATCAATTTCTATGACAAGGAACTTCTGAATAAAGTCGCCAAGGACAGCGGTTTCTGTCAGGAAATCGTGCAGCAGCAGGATGAGCGTCCCACGAACTCATTTCTGTATAACCTTGTGATGGACACTTATTCGTTCGGCTTCAGCGGCTCAGGGTTCGCCGATATGCCCATCAGTCAGAAAGTATTTCTTGCCCAGTACGACACGATCAAGAAGATCGCGAAGGAGGAAGGCGCCTGTGTGATCATTGGGCGCTGCGCCGACTGCGCGCTTCAGGATTTTTCCAATGTTATCAACCTCTTTTTCCACGCCGGCGAGGAGTTCAGGATCGCAAGGGCCGCGAATTATCCCGACGTGCCCGCGGAGGATAAGGCCAATCCTGACAAACTCAGGGATTTCATTCTCCGTAAGGACAAGCAGAGGCAGAGTTACTACAACTATTATTCCATGAAAAAATGGGGAAGAGCGGATACTTATGATCTGTCCATTGACACAAGTCTCTTTGGGATAGACGGCACAGTAAACCTCCTGACGCAGGTCATTGAGGATTATGAGAACAGGTAACCTATATACATTAAGGAGGATCGATCATTGAATAAACGATTAAAGGCTGCGATCGCAGGACTTGCCTTTGTGGCAGGCTGTGAGGTCGGTATAGCTCTTCAGCTGGCGAAAATGATCCGTGATTATGCATTGAAAGAAAAAGCGCTCAGCGAGCCCCTGGAGGTCTCTGAGGAGGAGATTGTTGTCAGCTAATGATCACATTATCCATATCGAATAAAAAGAGGCAGCCTGCCGGATCGGTCTGATCTGACGGGTTGCCTTTTTCTCTGAAAGCAGTAGTATATTTTGAGAGCTATTACGCCGCTAAATATGGATTTAACGTCGTAAACATGCTATAATAACCCCGGAAGCGGTGTTTTGCCGCCTCTGTGCATTTTATTACAGATATTACAAATACACAAGGAGCTCTCACATGGAATCATATCGCGATGAAAAGAATACACGCGTACTTGAAAAAATAAACGATCTCACAGTCGATCTTCCGATGTTCGTCCGCCGATTCGCAAACGAATATCTCGTCACAAAGAACAAGGCGCCCCGTACAGTACTGGGTTACGTCGGCGACATCAAAGTCTTCTTTGAGTATCTTGAAAAGACCCTCGGAATCCCTGTCATGCAGATCTCGATACAGACCCTCGGCTCTCTTACCGCCGACGACATCCAGGACTATCTGATGTATCTGATGCGCTACAACCGCAAGGATCCCAACAACAACAAGACCATCAAAGAATCTAATCAGGCTCCCGCCAGAGCGAGAAAGCTTTCTTCTCTTCGGGCATTATACCGCTATTTGATCGCACACAATCATTTAGAGAAAAATGTTGCTGAACTTGTGGACATGCCCAAGATCGAAGAAAAAGCGATCACTTATCTTGAAAAGGAAGAAGTCAGAAATGTGCTTCAGGGCGCGGAGACAGGCGATTCACTGACCAAAACGCAGTTTAAATTTGCCAAAAACTCTCAGATGCGGGATGTGGCGATCCTGACTCTTCTGCTCCACACAGGTATTCGTGTCAGTGAAATGGTAGGCATCGACCTTCAGGACATCGACTGGGATGAAAGGCGCATAAAGATATTCAGGAAAGGCCGCAAGGAACAGTATGTATATTTCAACGCGCCGGTACAGGAGGCGCTTCAGGACTACATTGAATACGAAAGAAAAGTTCCCTCTGAAGATCTGAACGCGCTGTTTATCTCAAGAAAAGGCCAGAGGATCTCTGTTCGGGCCGTCGAGCGTCTGGTCAAAAAATACACGGCTTCTACGGTTCCTATGAAGCGCATCACGCCGCACAAGCTGCGCAGCACTTTTGCCACCAATCTCTATGAGGAAACAGGCGACATCTACGTCACTTCTGACGCCCTTGGCCACTCCAGCCTCGAGACAGTCAAGAAGTATACAAATCTGCACGATGAGAGGCGCAGAAAAGCCGCTGAGGCAATTGAAAAGGCATATTACAGGGAAACCCGGCGGCAGGATTGACCGCGCCCTCAGCCCTCAATAAATTCAATAATAGTATGGATGGCAAGATCCATGATCTTAGGATCAGTGAAGCGATGGTCTCCGTTCTCCATCGGGATCAGTTCTATGACGTTCCGGTCCGCGAATTCCGCGGAGACTTCAAAAGGAATGATCTCGTCCTTAGTACCGTGAATGATCAGCAAATCATCGGCGTAGTCTATATAATCGTTTTGAGTGATGTCTGCGGCTTTCAGCTCGTCTAAAAACGGCTTCCCGATCTTGATCTTGCGGTCGAATCCTACAAGAACCGGCTTTCCCTTCAATATTTTGGCATAGTCGTCCTCTGACATGATGCGGTGGATCATGGAATCGTAAATCGTAAGCGCCGGGCACCTTAGCGCTGCTTTTCGAAACGGATTGAAACCATGATCCGCAATATATTTAAGAAACAGATAGGCGCCGAAACTTGTGGCGTACGCGTAGATCTCGTCCGTCTCAAAGTGCGTTTTCACATATTCGATCACATATGTAAGGTACATGTCGCACTCGCTCAGCGTCAGGTTCTTGCGGGCGTCGTCTCCGTGGCAGGGCCAGTTGAAGGCCACAACGCAGAAATCCTTGTGCTTGGAAATGAGTTTGTGTGCAAATTTCTCACAGGCCTTGTTGTCCATGTGCCCGCCAAAACCGTGTCCGAAGATCACCGCCTTTTTTATATCATGCACATTGCCGCAATATAACTTACATCGGACGCTGTACCCCGACTCATTGATGTCAAAATATTTCTCCACTTCTTTCTCTCCGAATTATGCTATGAATCTTACGTCTGATGTGACCATTATAACCGAAAAAACAGTCCTGAGATTAATATCTCAAGACTGTCATCATACATTTTATTCTGTACCTTCAAAACTGAACACCGAAGGAACTTTCGTTCCATCCAAGAACTTAAGGATAAGCTTCCGACCGATTAGTACGTGTCAGCTGAATGCATTACTGCACTTACACCTCACGCCTATCTACCTTGT
>CADBIU010000018.1:28207-28521 GCA_902794825.1 uncultured Lachnospiraceae bacterium | reverse complement strand
GAAATTCAAGTTCAGTTCCAGACACAGTTCAAACGTTAACGTCTAAATCTGCTCCGTAATTTGCTTGGTTTGGTTCGTTCTGAATTATTCTGTTTGAAGGCCGTTCTTAAACGATCGGTCCCGGTCTTCTTTTTAGGAATCATTCAGGGTTGCATTTCTGTTAAGTTGTCATATATTCGATTGTGATGGTTCGAACATCAACTGCATGACAGTCAATGTTGAGCGGAGAAAGAGGGATTTGAACCCTCGCGCCGGTTCTCCCGACCTACTCCCTTTCCAGGGGAGCCCCTTCGGCCAGCTTGGGTATTTCTCCA
>CADBIU010000018.1:0-28198 GCA_902794825.1 uncultured Lachnospiraceae bacterium | reverse complement strand
GATCTCAGAAGCGGAGAGGATGGGATTCGAACCCATGTGCCCGTGAGGACAAACGGTTTTCAAGACCGCCGCGTTATGACCACTTCGCTACCTCTCCAAAACGGTTGCGCAGCACCTTTTGTCTTGGTCCGCACTCGATATTCTCGCGCGAACAAATGATATATTATCAGAACGTTACTTCATTGTCAATGCTCATTATTAATCTTTTTTAAAAATATCTTTATATCTACTTTTACAAATGCTCCCCATCCGTGCCTCCCTTAAATGCAAATCGGATGGAGTGTGAAAAGCCTCTTTTGCGCAAGCCCTACATCCACTTATAGCCATGTGCAAAATCCGATGGGCTGTGAAAAGCTTATCCGGCTCAGACTCTCCAACCATTTTCAGTTGTTTGAAAACTCGTTGGACTTCGAAAAGATTATCTGAGTCATACTTTCCATCCTTTTTTGACATATCACATGTCCGTTGGGAGTTCTTCCCAAAATCTCTAAAATGCTCTCCATCCTTTTTAGGCATATCACAAGTCCGATGGAGGGTCTTCCCAGAATCTCTAAAATGTTCTCCATCCTTTTTGGGTATATTACAAGTCCGATGGAAGGTTCACCCAAAACGCCCAAACAGCCTCCATCCTAATGCAAAAAGCTTCCTGAAGGATGGAGCCCCGCTTCCTAAAGCATGGAGCCCCGCTTCCTAAAGCATGGAGCCCCGCAAGTTCAAGTGCCCATAATGCATGACAAAAAGCTCTCCGGATGATAATGCAAAATAAAAACTTTCCGGCTGATGAACTCCCATCAGCCGGAAAGCTTTCATAAGCATTATTGATGATTGCGAATTATCTCTTACTCGAGAACATCTTCGAGATCAGCAGTCAGTTCTTCCACCTTGTCCAGTCTCTCCCAGGGAAGATCCAGATCCAGTCTGCCGAAGTGTCCGTAAGATGCTGTCTGCTTGTAGATCGGTCTGCGAAGATCCAGCATTTTTATGATGCCGGCAGGGCGCAGGTCGAAGTGAGCGCGAACGACCTCTTCGATCTTTCTGTCGGAGACATGGCCTGTGCCGAAAGTATCTACCAGGATAGATGTGGGCTCTGCCACACCGATTGCATAGGAAAGCTGAATCTCAAGTCTGTCCGCATATCCCGCTGCCACCAGGTTCTTCGCGACATATCTGGCTGCGTAAGCTGCGCTTCTGTCAACCTTTGTGCAGTCTTTTCCGGAGAAAGCTCCGCCGCCGTGACGTGCCATTCCACCATAAGTGTCAACAATGATCTTGCGGCCTGTAAGGCCTGCGTCACCTGTGGGACCGCCGATCACAAATCTGCCTGTAGGATTGATGAAGAGCTTGGTGTTCTCATCGATCATTTCTGCCGGGATGATCTCGTCAAATACGTACTTACGGATGTCCTCGTGGATCTGTTCCTGGCTGACATCCTCCGTGTGCTGTGTGGAGAGGACCACTGCCTCGAGTCTGCAGGGCTTGCCGTTCTCGTCGTACTCAACAGAAACCTGAGTCTTTCCGTCGGGTCTGAGATAAGGAAGTGTTCCGTTCTTCCTTACTTCTGTCAGCCTTTTTGACAGTTTGTGTGCAAGGTAGATCGGATAAGGCATATAACTCTCAGTCTCGTTAGAGGCATAGCCGAACATCATTCCCTGGTCGCCGGCGCCGGTCGCTTCGATCTGCTCTTCTGTCATTTTGTTTTCTCTGGCTTCAAGCGCTTTGTCAACGCCCATGGCGATATCGGCAGACTGCTCATCAAGCCTGACAAGAACTGTGCTTGTCTCATCGTCAAATTCCATAGACGGGTCCGTATAGCCTATTTCACGGATCGTGTCTCTCGCGATCTTTTCGTAATCAACTTTCGCTTTAGTTGTGATCTCCCCGCAGATCAGCACAAATCCTGTGCAGGCCGTTGTCTCACACGCCACTCTGCTCATGGGATCCTGCTCCATGCAGGCGTCAAGGATCGCGTCTGAGATCATGTCGCATACTTTGTCGGGATGTCCTTCTGTAACCGATTCGGAAGTAAAGATAAAATTGCTCAAGTAATCCTCCTTTGTTTTGATTATCTGAAAAAAATATAAATATGAACAAAAATAAAAATCCGCGGGCGTCGGCTCACGGATTCGTTTCAGTATCACACAAATCCCTTATTGTTCGATCGCCCTGTTCGGGTCTCTCGCTCAGGTTGGGCACCTACCTGCTTCCCGGTCAAAAGATCGCGCAGGGGTTGCCGTGGCTTCATCGGTCCTATGTACCTCCACCACTCTGAATAAGAGAAAAAATATTGAATTATTATATATAAGAGAAAACACGTCTCTTATTTCTGCATATATTATCCCTACTTTGCCGATCTGTCAATCTGAATAATCACTACATTACTGTTTATCTGCGCGATATTTTTATCAATCTTGACTGATCGAAGTTTTACATTTACAAAAACACTCTGTATACTCTTACTTAGAAATATTCAAAAAGCACAGGGGATAAGGAAATGACACAGTCTCCCAGAGAAAGGCTTACGCGGACTTCCATGAGTCTGGCTGTTCTCGCTGTTTTCTCAACTCTTACTTTTCCGGTAATATTACCTTATATTTTCGGATCCGTGTCGATATTGCTCGCCATTATTTCCAAAGGCGCCAGACACAGTTTTCCGCGGCGCAGCAGGAGCGCTGTGATCGTCGCGTCCGTCGCTTTGGCGATCAACACAGCACTCATCGTATCTACTGCCTTTTACTTCTATCGGGTACTTCATGATCCGGCGCTTCAGGAACAATTCGGCAAACTGCTGTACCAGACGTACGGAATCACCCTTGAGGATCTGCTTAACCAGCTGGGACTGCAAAACAGCGCTCTCGGCAATTTATGATCCTGTTTATACGAGGTCGATATGTCTTCATTTAAAGCTAATAAGAATCTGAAAGCCGACGCGCGGGAATCTCTTCTCGGGAATCTTACCACCGCAGTAGCTTCAATATTTTTCTACACGCTCTCCACAATGCTTTTGTCGGAGATGATCGCGAATTTCAACACAAAATCGCTGCTCATATCGCTCCTGCTCTCTCTCTTTGTCTTTTTTGTGATCAACACATGCGCCAATATGCTCAGGATCGGACTTTCATGTATCTTTCTCAAACTGCAGTTCAGGCAGAAAGCGAAAGTCAGCGATCTGTTCTACGCATTCAGGAACAATTCCGACGCAGCTGTGACGATCAGCGCGTTCATAGCCGCTCTTGAACTTCTGTGCATGATGCCTTATATTCTGTTCGCTTCATTTTCATCCGGGCACAGTGTTCCCGCCGGCACAGCGATCTCCATTCTGCTGATCGGCGCCGGATTTTTAGGAACTATAGCGATTCGCATCCGTTACGCGATATGCACCTACCTGTTCCTCGATTTCCCTGACTACAGTGCCCGCGAACTGATCAGGGGAGGCACTAAACTGATCAGCGGGCATCTCTCGCGGCTGTTCGGGCTCTATGTCAGCTTTATCCCGCTGTATATACTGAGCTTGATCTCGCTTGGCGTCGCAGGTCTTTGGGTGAGCAGTTACACGCACGCCGCCGAAGCGGCCTTTTACAAAGATCTGATGACAAACACCGCTTTCTGAACTTTAAACACAACAAAAAAGCGGACTCCAGAGGAGTCCGTTTTTTCATGTTCAAAATATTGTCAGCTGTAAAGCGGTGTGGATAGATATCTGTCTCCGGAGTCAGGCAGGATGACGACTATCCTCTTTCCCCGGTTCTCCGGTCTTGATGCCACCTGGACCGCTGCCCAGAGAGCGGCTCCGGATGTAATACCCGTCAGGATCCCTTCCGCATGAGCCAGCGCCCTTCCTTCCTCAAAAGCAGCGTCATCAGGCACTGCAACGACCTCGTCGTAGATCTTCGTGTCCAGAATAGAGGGGATAAAACCTGCTCCTATTCCCTGAAGCTTGTGAGGGCCCGGTTTCTTTCCCGAGAGCACAGCGGAACCTTCCGGCTCCACTGCCACCACGTGGATCGCAGGATTCTTCTCTTTGAGATATTTTGCCGTGCCTGTCAGAGTTCCGCCGGTGCCTACAGTGGCCACAAAGATGTCAAGTTCCCCGTCCGTGTCTTCCCAGATCTCCGGTCCGGTAGTATCGTAATGGGACTGCGGATTAGCGGGGTTGTCGAACTGTCCGAGGATCACAGATCCCGGAATGGAATCTCTGAGTTCCTCTGCCTTGCGGATCGCGCCCTCCATTCCCAGCGCGCCCTCCGAGAGGACGATCTCGGCTCCGTATGCTTTGAGAAGAGTCCTTCTCTCCGCGCTCATCGTATCGGGCAGTGTGAGGATCGTCTTATATCCCTTGGCCGCTGCTACGCAGGCAAGGCCGATCCCGGTATTTCCACTGGTAGGTTCAATGATCGTTGCACCGGGCTTAATAAGCCCTTTCTTCTCAGCGTCCTCGATCATGCCAAGTGCCACTCTTTCCTTGGCGCTTCCTGCGGGATTTAAGAATTCCAGTTTGGCGACGATCTCCGCCCCGGTCACCCCTTTCTTCTTCTGATAATTCCTCAGAGACAGAAGCGGCGTCCCGCCGATCAGTTCTGTTGTGCTGTATTTGATCTTGCTCATCTTCCCGCACCTCTTTTCATTCCTTGCTGTCATTCTTCGTACTGCTGCTGTCTTTGTCGGGAAGAAGGGCCTGTTTGCTCTTGTCCGCCACTACAGAGCGGATCTCGATCATCGGTCCTCCCTTGCCTTCGACATATGCGCGGGTGATGGTCACCTTGCCAATGTTTTCATCTTTAGGAATCTCATACATGATATCCAGCATGAATTCCTCAATGATAGATCTCAGCGCTCGGGCGCCCGTGTCCTTTTCGAGAGCCTTTTCCGCGATCGCGGTCAGCGCGTCGTCTTCAAATTCCAGTTTGACCTCATCCAGCGCCAGCAGTTTCTGGTACTGCTTGAGGATCGCGTTCTTGGGCTCCTTGAGGATCTTGACCAGCATCTCGACGTTTAATCCCTGCAGAGGGCAGACCACAGGAAGTCTTCCGATGAACTCAGGGATCATACCGAACTTTCTGAGGTCTTCATTGGTGACATAATTCAGAATGTTCTTTTCATTGTCATATTTGTCCCGGATCTCAGCCGCAAATCCGATTGATGTCTGTCTTGTAAGTCTCTCCCTGACAATGCGCTCCAGATCAGGGAAAGCGCCGCCGCAGATAAACAGTATGTTTCTTGTATTGATCGTTGTCAGCGGGACCATCGCGTTCTTGCTGTTGGCTCCCACCGGCACTTCTACATCGGCGCCCTCGAGGAGTTTGAGCAGTCCCTGCTGTACAGACTCGCCGCTGACATCTCTTGAATTGACATTTTTCTTCTTGGCGATCTTATCGATCTCATCAATAAAGACAATGCCCTTTTCTGTCTTCTCCACGTCGTTGTCCGCAGCTGCGAGCAGTTTGGAGATGACGCTCTCAATATCATCGCCGATATATCCGGCTTCCGTGAGGGAAGTCGCGTCCGCGATAGCAAGCGGCACATCCAGAAGACGCGCCAGCGTCTTAACAATATAGGTCTTTCCGCATCCTGTGGGACCCAGCAGAAGGATATTGGACTTCTCGATCTCTATGTCGTCCATAGTCCCGGTCCTTACGCGCTTGTAGTGGTTGTAAGCCGCTACCGAGATCACTTTTTTGGCGCGTTCCTGGCCGATCACATATTTGTCCAATTCTTCCTTGATCTTGTGCGGCGCGGGAATATTGTCGATAGAAAATACGGGCTTGGGACCGTCCTTCTTTTTCTTCTTGACCTTGGGCTGCTGGCGGCCTCCGAAACCGCCTCCGAACAAATCCCCCAGGTTCAGGAAACTGATGGAAGGACTGCGGCCGTCTCCGCCGCCCTTTGATGTCCCTGTGTCCTCCTCGTCGTCCTGTTCCTGTACCACTTCCGGTTTCTCCGGCTCTTCGCTGCTCACAATTTCGCCGGAACCGGGGGCTTTAGGTTTATCATTCACTATTGTCTGGTCCTGCTTCTTCTCCGGCTCTGATTCCTTTTTTGGTTCATTCGGAGTCATCGACCTAAGGAATGGGTTGCCCATCAGACTGGAAAAGTCCATGTTGCTCGCCATGTCCAGTGTCTTCTGCATGCAGTCCTGACAGACCTTGAGTCCGCCGGGCAGGTAGACCATTTTGCCGGCCTGCTTGTCCGAGCGTCCGCACATGAAGCAGAACTCCCCTGAACTGCCGTCATGTCCATTTGTATTGTTTGCCATATATTATCCTCGTTTCTTTGTATCAGTATTACTTCAATATCCAAAGGAGAATCCAAACTGGCGGAACAGATCCGCGATGTCCTGCTCCATCTGTGATTCGGATTCGCTCTGACTATTATAACCGTTCTGGTCGTTCTGTCTACCCTGTCGGGGCTGATTTCCCTGCTGGGGCTCTTCGCCCTCCTCGGGCTGTTCATCCTGCTGGGGCTGTTCATCCTGCTGGGGCTGACCTCCCTGCTGGTACTGACCGCCCTGCTGGGACTGATTGTTCTGAGTATTCGCGTTCTCAAGAGATTCTCTGGTTCCGAGCGTGACCTTTACGCTTGCCTCCGCATAAGATCCCATTCCATCCTGCCTCTGGACTGTCAGGGTCACTTCTGTTCCGGCTTTGTAATACTGAAGCCGTTTCTGGAGTTCTTCCATACTCGTGACAGTCTGACCGTCGATCGCTGTAATGATGTCGCCTTCACGCAGTTCTGAATTAGCAGCTCCGCCGTTCTCAATGATCTGGGCTACATAGACGCCCTGAGGCATGTTGTATGCTTTGGCGACGTCAGATGTGACGGTCGCGCCGCTGATACCGATCGTTCCCTGCTCACTCTCATCAACTTTGGAGAGTGTCTCATGGCTCATGAGTTCTTCAATGATCGGGATCGCCCTGGAGATCGGGATCGCAAATCCCATGCCTTCCACAGCATTTCCGCCGATCTTACTGGAGTTGATACCGATCACATAGCCGTTGATGTTGACAAGCGCGCCTCCGGAGTTTCCGGGGTTGATCGCCGCATCGGTCTGAATAAATGTGCCGGTGATAGTATCGTCGTTGATCTCTCTGTTGTTGGCGCTGACAATACCTGTTGTCACAGACTGTCCATAACCGAGCGCATTGCCGATCGCTATTACATCCTCACCGATCTTAAGAGTGTCAGAATTTCCGAGTGTCGCCACCTTGATCTGATTCTGGGTCGTATCCTTAATATCGGAAAGTGAAACAGCGATCACAGCCAGATCGTTGCTGGGATCAGTGCCCTTGATCTCCGCGTCGCAGGTCTCCTGGTCTATGAACAGAACCCTGAGGTGATCCGCTCCTTCCACTACATGGTTGTTGGTCACGATAAGAAGTTCGCTGTCAGTCTTTCCGATGATAATGCCGGATCCTGTTGACTCACCCTGTCTGGTAAATGTCTGGCCGTAGAAATTCTGAACTTCCTCAGTGAAATCATTGTAAACGGAAACGATCGAGGGCATCACTTTGTCTACTACCTTGGTGAGCTCTGTTTCAGGTGTCTCTGAATCGGCAATGATCAGACCTGCTTCATTTTTTATTCCTTCATTATCAGTGTTCCCGGAAGCCTGCTGCTGTGCAGGGGCTGCCGGTTCTGCGGCTGCGGGCGTTTCCTGCTTGCTTTCAGAAGACGCGTCCTTTGTAACCGGCTCTTTCTGATCAGCCGCGGGGGCTTCTTCCTTCTGCTGTTCTTCAGCAGCAGCTTCATTCTTCTCTTCCTCAGCGTTCTTTCCGCCTGTCAGAGAGGAATCCTTATTCTCCGCGGATTCAGCGATCTCCGCTCCGGCGGTCAGCCCTTTGTTGCCGAGGTAGCGGTGCACTCCCCAGAATCCGGCTCCGACGCAGACGCCGAATACTATTGCCAGTAATACGACAAGAAAGCCTTTTCCTCTGCCGTTTGATCCGCTGTTTCCGCCGCCTCCCACGGAGGAGCCGTAATTGCCGCCCTGATAGTACTCGTGAGTAGAGTTCTCATAGTGGTAACTCCCGTTGCCTGTCGCGGATCCGGAATCGGCATGTGAATATGTGCCGGCAGCAGACGCATTCGGGGAATAGTTCTCATAGGAAGCCGCTTCTTCCGTTTTATACTCATATTCATGAACAGGCTCAGATGCGGTTCCCGCTGACTCGTCAACCACTTCCGCTGTACTGTCAATGATGTTTGCGTTTTCTGTTCCGGAAGTTTCTCCTGTAAACTGATTATCAGAAGTTTCCGTATTCCATCTTTCGTCACTCATTTTATAATAACCTGCCTTTCATAAAAGATCTGATCGAATCATTCTTTTTTCCGATATTGCAAGTATAAGAAGCAATTGTGTTGAAACTGTGATAAACTTTCACATTTCACGGGCAAAAGAGTGAAAAAAAAGTGAAAACCGGAAAACCGCTTCCGCGGTCTTCCGGTTTATCAGTTCAATAAAACGTATCTTCTTCTATTACCCAGATCTCAAGATAGTCGAAGTCGATCTCCTCGATAAAAGAGTCCTTGGTAAACCTGCATCTTGCATGTCTTTTAAAGTCGCGGATCGACGAATCCAGCCAGATCGGCACTGCCAGGTCAAATCTCCGGCATCCCTCTTCCAGTCCCTGCAGGACCTTGTGCGTTCTTGTATCGCGCCGGTCGTTCTCCACCACCGCGTCGCGGATCAGGCGGTTATCTTTCCATACCTTTACCCAGAGTCTGAACATATCTCTCCTTTATCGGTTACAGTTCGATTCCGTTTGCCTTGCAGAGTTCTCTTGCTGATTCGACGGAATCAATGCCCGTCTTATTCTTGATCGGAGCAAATTCTTTCTCGCGGAGAACTTCATAGGGCAGGCAGGTGTCCAGTTCCCTGACAAGGTCAACGGCGAGCTGCTCAAATTTATATCCGTTGGGCTCCTCGGGCTTAACTTCATTGCCGTCCTTGTCCATGTAAGGGATCTTCTTCTCCACCACGTGAACAGGAAGGACGTCGTTGACGATTCGCTCGAGATCTTTCTCCCTGAACAGATAGTTGAGGATGACGCCGAAATTGTACGCGGGCTGTCCCTTCTCATCCTTGGCTTCGAGCAGTTCAGGAGTCATATCGTAGTACTCGACGATGGAAGGCTTTCCGTCCTCGAGGCACAGGGCTCCGACCTTCTCATCCGGCGTGACCTTGCGTACGACCTTTGCGCCTGTCGCGCAGCCGCTCTCCAGCGTAGCGCCGACAAAACAGGGATCGGAGATTCTCTGCAGGACATTGTCCACGGCGAAAATATTGAGCCACTCGACGCCCAGTTCCTTCGCTCTGTCAAGAGCGCCGGATTTCATCATGGACAGGAACCATCCGCCGTTTCCGTTGGGAGAAGTGGCGATCCTGTATTTGGTTTCCATATAGACCTTGCCATTGTAATCGACAGCAGGAGCCATATCCTGTTTGAAGAAACGGACCATATCTTTGTCATAGCCAAAATAGTCCATCTCCTCCATGAAACTGACAGTCTTTTCATGGTTCTTGTCACTTGTC
Organism: uncultured Lachnospiraceae bacterium; assembly: GCA_902794825.1. Lineage (GTDB taxonomy): Bacteria > Bacillota > Clostridia > Lachnospirales > Lachnospiraceae > CAG-791. The sequence continues at coordinate 18,672 of CADBIU010000018.1, read as the reverse complement.
ATGATAAACAGAGGTACCGGCACTCCGGCTTCCCTCACTACGTCCATCAGATTCTCGATCAGACGCTGCATAATGTATACCGGCTTCGTGATGCCGATATCATACATGCATTTAGGGTCGTCGGATCCGAGCCTTGTGCCCATGCCGCCCGCAAGAAGTACCGCTCCGATCTTCTGCTCGCGCAGAGCTTTAAGGCCTGCCTCGGTAAAATGCTCTTTATTCTTTTCAATCTCCGAAATCTCCATCGCGCCCAGAGGAGTGATCTTTCCCCTGACCTGATTGCCGTGGGGGTTCTCCGCATAACGGATCACTGAGAAATCAGTCTCATCGATCTGCTTAAGAAGCTCTTGTTTTTGTTCGTCCGTGAGTCCCTCGTAATAATCAAGAACATGAAGCTGTCCGTACTTTTCCAGTTTCTGTCTGGCTTGTTCCAAATTCATAACATTACGCTCCTAATATAAGTAATAAAACAGATAAACAGATGCAGAAGGCAGGCCGCGCGATCGCTCCCGCCCCATTTATTTTATCTGATTTTCACGCTTCTGTCTATTCAGATGTACCTCTCGTATATCGCGATGAGCCTTCCCTTGCGGGTCTTTCCTTCTGTTCCCAGATACCGGAATTTCCCGTACCCTCTCACTGAGATCCTCTCTCCGGGCGACGGCGTATAGGATGCCGACGTGATGATACGGCCGTCGGCAAACACCTTCTCCTGCTCGATCAGGCGCGAAGCCTGGGATCTGGAGAGGCGGAACACATGCGCGGCCAGGCAGTCGACTCTCTCGGAGGAAACGCTTCCGCTCTCCCTGCTCGTCCGGACCTCACAAGGGCACTCCGACGGAGCCTTTATCTCCGCCGTCACAGTGGTATGCCTGACTCTGGTCAGTTCTCCGCAGATAAACGGCGCTGTCTCTTTTACCGCAAATACGAAAGCCTCGTCTTTCCCGCAGATAATGTCTCCGATCTGCTCCCGTGTGATGCCCAGGTTCATCAGGCTTCCGAGATAGTCCCTGTGATCGGGAGGGGATGAAAAACCTGATCTGACCGCCGCGATCTTCACACAGGTAAAAGCGCCTTCGCCCTTCGCAAGTTCCTCTTCCACATCTTCTTCCTTCATATAAGAGGGTACGAAAAACAGCATCTTCCTGTCAGCTTCCGGGAATCCTCCGCTGAACATGCAGAAGGGACCCGATCCTGAGCGCTCCGGTATTTTGTCTTCCCGGATCAGACGGTGCGCATAGGACTGCAGATCAAGCGGGAGAAAACCCGTGTGGTTGAGATACTCTCCTTCTTGTGTTCTGTGCCAGAGATCGCGGATCCTCCCCCGCAATACTTCTCTTTCATCCATTACTGTTAATCCCTGTGTTGTCCAAAAATTCGACCAGCCTCATTTTCGGACAATCTTTTTTCAACAATTTTACCCGAAACTATACTATAATTCTTTTGTGGCTCAGCCACATCACATCTTAGTCAGAGAGCATCCCGGGATGCCTTTTCGAAAGGATCATTTCTATGCGTGTCACATGTAAATCCAGAATCAAGAAACTCAGATACCAGAATCACCTCTCCCAGAAAGACGTTGCTATTGCGATCAAGATCCCTCCCAGGACTTACTGCGACTATGAGACGGGAACCGCGAAAGTTCCTCTTGATATCCTGATCAGTCTGGCCAGATACTACGATGTGGATCTCAATTATATAACCGGGATCAGCAATCTCCGCAAAGAGTTTCCTCACTTTTGATCCTGTTTATATAGGGCGGTCGCCGCCTTTAGCATCAGCGCGCACTCGATCCTCTTTTTAAACAGCTCGCATCCGTACTCATAGACGCCGCTGATCTTTCCGGTGGTATGATAAGCGTTCGCGGCACATCCGCCGGAGCAGTATAACTTCGCCCAGCAGTCCTTACACTCATCGTGGGAGTAGACGTTGCAGTATTTAAACTCATCCTGCTTCTCATGATTTGTTACGCCGTTCCAGATATCTCCGAGTTTGTAGTCGGGATCTCCCACAAACTGGTGGCAGGGATAGAGATCACCCCAGGCAGTGACAGCCATATACTCCGTTCCCGAGCCGCATCCTGAAATCCTCTTGTAAATGCAGGGTCCGTGTTCAAGGTCGATCATGTAATGGTAGAAAGTGATCGGTTTTCCCTCCTGCTCCCTGCGCAGCATGTCTTTGGCAAGGATCTCGTACTGCTCGAAGAGAACCGGGAGATCTTCCCTTGTCAGCGCGCTGGGACTGTCGGGAGTTGTGACGACAGGTTCCATAGAAAGCTCCGTAAACCCCAGGTCATCAGCCATATGGAAAATGTCATTGGTGAAATCGGTATTGAAATGCGTGTATGTGCCGCGCATGTAATAGCCCTTCTGACCTCTGGAATCCGCGAACTTCTTGAAGAGCGGAACTATTCGGTCATAGCTTCCCTTTCCCCTGAAGTCAACCCTGAACCTGTCGTTTACCTCTTTTCTTCCGTCCAGGCTCAGGACCACGTTGTGGCACTCCTTATTGGCCCACTCGATGACTTCATCAGTGATGCCCACGCCGTTTGTAGTCAGTGTGAACCTGAAGTTCTTATTCTTCTCTTTTTCGATGCTTCTGGCGTAGGCGACCAGCTGCTTGCAGACCTCGAAGTTCATCAGCGGTTCTCCGCCAAAAAAGTCCACTTCCAGGTTCTTTCTAAAGCCCGAGTTCTCAACCAGGAAATCCAGCGCTCTTTTGCCGGTCTCAAAGCTCATCAGCCCGGAGGATCCCTTAAATTTCCCCTGAGAAGCGAAGCAATATTCGCAGTTAAGGTTGCAGGTGTGCGCAACAAGAAGGCAGAGCGCTTTGATGACCGTGTTTCTCTGCTTCATGTCATATCTGCTGTCCCTGTATATATCTTCCGTAAACAGTTTGCCGGTCTCACGCAGTTCTGCGATATCGGAGAAAATATCCGTGATATCCGCCTCTGTGATGCCCCGGCCTGAATACTCCTCCATTAACAGCGCTGCCGCCTCTTCTTTCGTTTTTCCCTCGTCAATGTATCTGATCGCGTCATAAGCCGCGTCATCAGTTATATGGACACTGCCGCTGAATACGTCCAGAACTATGTTATATCCGTTTAGTTTATATTGATGGATCATATGATCTTCCTTTTCTTTCGATTTTGTAAATCGTCAGCCGGGCCGGCCGAACACAACAATGGCCGGAGTGCTCACGCACCCCGGCCCACCCCGCGGATCGTTTCCCGTAAGTTTCGTGTAAATTACTTGCCTTCCTTGTTCTCACAAGCCTGGTTAGCAATTCCGCAGCTGGTCTTGCATGCGCTCTGGCAGGAAGTCTGGCACTCGCCGCAGCCGCCGTTCTGAGCGCTCTTAGCCATATCACGGGTATTCAGTGTCTGAATGTGCTTCATATTCATTTCCTTCTTTCTGACGTTAATATGGATCAATACTATGTCTATAATACTAACGCACCGGTTCTTTTGTCAAGGCATCACTCCTCCAGGCAGGCGATCGTCCTGCGGTCGTCCGAATGCGTGTGATGTACGCTGTTTCCATCCGCTTCCGCTCTCAGGATCGCCTTCAGGTGCTGAGCTGTGATATACTCCCCGGGCGCGAGGATCGGGATTCCCGGGGGATAGGCGTACAGGTATTCCCCGCAGATCCTTCCTACGCTCTCTCTCAAAGGCGTATCTTCGCACGGCTGGTTCACTGCCTCCAGGATGCTGCATGCTGTGCGCACCTTCGGGATCTCCGGCGTTTCCCTTTTCTTCAGATCCTCTTCCACGCTGCTGCCAAGAACAATATCCATACTCCGCAGGGCCTCGAAGAGTCCCCTTAAATTCTCTTCGCTGTCTCCGGGACCGGTCATGGCAAGGACGTTCATGCCGCTGCTCATCTCGGTCTCAATTCCGTACCTGCTTCTGAGGATCTGCGCCGCTCTGCTTCCCTTCATATTTCCGTTTCGGAAACTGATCAATATTTTGCTCCGGTCCCGTACAAGCGGTTCCTTGTTTCTTCTGTTTCTGCCGTTCTCACTCAGCACCCGTATGCTGCCGAATATCTCGGAGTCTTTGTAAAACCTGTCCAGGTTTTCTTTCCATCGTCCGAATAGCTCAGCTCCTTCTTCCCGAAGGAGTCCGACGCAGCTGTCGATGGAGATCATGAGTGGATAGGAGGGCGAACTGGTCTCGAAGATTCCCAGCTGCCGCTCAACTTCCTTCTCATCGACGAGATTTCCCTGCAGATGAAGAACAGCCGTCTGTGTCAGCGCAGGCAGTGTTTTATGAAGGCTCTGTACTACCAGGTCTGCCCCGCACTTTACCGCTCCGTCGGGAAACCCGTCATCCTCGAACAGTCCAAGATGAGCGCCGTGCGCTTCGTCGACAATTAGCGGGATCCCTGCTTCCGTGCAGATATCCGATATTCCCCTGATATCCGAGATAACTCCCTCGTATGTCGGGGATGTTAATATTACTGCCGAACTTCCGGGATGGCTCTTTACTGACGCCTCCACCTGTTCCGGCGTGACCGCTTTACATATTTCATACTCACGGTCCCGGTCCGGAATGATCCAATGCACTTTATAGCCGCCCAGTTCGATCGCGTGGAAGACTGATCTGTGGCAGTTGCGCGCCGCTATTATCTCACTTCCGAAGGGCGCCGCCGCCCTGATCGCGGCAAGGATACCGCAAGTGCTTCCTCCCACCAGAAACCAGGTGCGTCTTGCTCCCCAGAGGTCCGCCGCCCGCTCCATTGCTTCCGCAAGAATACCATGCGCGTCATGAAGGTCGTCCGCCCCCTCGATTTCCGTAATGTCCCAGTCATAGGGCAGGGCGTCTGACGGCTGCAGCATTCTCTTATGCCCGGGCATATGCATAGGAACCGTTCGTGCCGCAAGCCTCTCCACCTCCATCTGCAGTGTCCTTTGTCTTTTCTCGTTCTTACTCATAGAAGCACCAATCATTCAGCATTTCTTCCGGCTGAGTGCGAAAGATGTGTAAAAAAGCTGCCGCAGTAAAGCGGCAGCTTGGGATCTCTTAGATGTCACGCCGCCTTAAAGGCAGCAGTCAGTCTATCAAAGCTGAGATGTGCAGTGAGGGCATCTTGTCGCCTCGATCGCGATCTCGCTCTTGCAGTAAGGGCAGATCTTTGTTGTGGGCTCTGCGGGTTTCTCTTCGGGCTTCTTGCCGATAGATGCAGCTTTGTTCATAGCCTTGATGATGCTGAAAAGAATAAAGGCCATGATAAGGAAGCTGATTACCGCATTAATAAAATTACCGATTCCCAGAGCAGCTTCTCCTACCAGCGGAATTGTCCAGGCACTGAAATCCATGCTTACGAAGCAGCCAAGCAGAGGATTGATGATATCCGCCACCAGTGAATTCACGATTGCCGTGAAGGCTCCGCCGATGATGATACCAACTGCCATGTCCATGACGTTTCCGCGGGAGATGAACTCTTTGAATTCTTTCATAAATGCTTTCATAAACTGTACCTCTTTTCTTTAGAAAATAAAATATACTCTATTGTAGCAGATTCGCACGCTACATCAATAAGAAATTTATGTTTTTTTTATGATTAGATCATTTTCAGTTTATAACTGCTCCAGTTCACGCAATCCCCTGACAGTAGATTCATATGCCGTTTCCACTCCCGGCATTTCTGCCGCAGCACTGTCAAAGTCGCCTTCGCGCAGCATTTCAGTGATCCTCATCACAGGCGCGTAGAGCCCGGTGAACCCGAGATTCAGGCAGACGCCCTTAAGGGTATGGGCTGCCTGAAACCCTTTTTCGCAGTTTTTTTCAAGCATTGCGGCCCGCAGATCTTCCATGCTGCCGTCTCTCAGGAACAGCAACGCAAACCTGCGGATCCTTGCGTCCGTCAGGAATCGGCTCTTTACATCCTCATAATCTCCATTCATAATCTCATAGCATTTTTTGACGTTCATACTCTTCTTCCTGATTATTCAATAGTCAATCTGACGATCATATCCTGTCAGTTCACATAGGCGTTAATATTTTCGTTAATCTCCTCGACAGTCGGCGAAGGTTCATATTCATCCTGGTCGAACAAAGTCCGGTGGAGTTTTTTGACATTCGTCGTCAGGTAATAGGGAACCACACAGGACTCGCCGTTTATCGTCGCGAACATTCTGTCTTCTTCCGTAGGAAAACCGGTGCTCTCAGTAATATCCATCATCCTTGCTCTGAGGATGAAAAGCATTAACTCCGTGGAACTTAGCGATGTCGCGGTCCTTCCCAGTACAGCGCCGGCCGCGGCGGCAAGTCTGACGGGATTGGCCTTTTTAGCCTTTTCCATCGTCAGCATGAGAACGGTCCTCTGCCTCTCGGCTCTTCTGAAATCGTCCCCTTCCGTATATCTGATCCTGCAGTATGCAGTCGCCTGAATCCCGCTCAGATGCTGCATTCCCCAGTCCGTGACCTCTTCGTACTCTTTGCCGATCTCGTAGTACATGTCATCCATATAACTGTTCATGTACTCCATCTCTTCTTCAGTGATCTCAAGATCGATCCCGCCCAGCGCGTCGATCGTCTCCGCGAGTCCCTCAAATCCGATCGTAACAAAATCCGTGATGTTTAGATCCAGGTTGCTGTTAAGCATAGCGACGGCTTGCTGCGGTCCTCCATAAGCGTACGCCGCATTGCATTTGCGGTAGTCTCCGCCTCCTATATTAAGAAGCGTATCCCTGTACACGGAAACCAGCCGTGTCTCACCGGTCTTTTTATTGACCGAGCAGATCATGATCGTATCGCTCCGGTTATCTCCGCTGAGCAGATCCTGCTCCCTTGAATCCACGCCGAAAAGCGCTATGTTTTGATACCCGGCCATCGTGCGGTCCTGTCGGACCTGCGGGCTGATACTGCTCTCCAGCGCGTTTTCCAGATCGACGGAATCCACTGTCTGAAGAAGGGAACGCATATATATAAGGAGTGCTCCTGACAAAGCGACGATCACAACAAGGAGCGCAAGGAGGAAAGACCGCACAGGATGCTTCTTTTTCTTTCTCTTCTCGTAGCTGCGCCATTTCTTTTCTTCTTCTCTGGCGCAAGCTTCCTCCGCTTTCCTCTTTCTTGCCCGCTCGAACTCTGCGTTCTGCCGCCGCTCATTTTCCTCTTCGATCCGCGACCTGCGGGCCCTTATCCCTTCGCGCTCCTCTCTGAGTCTGGCGTACTCCTCGTAGTCCTCTTCTTCTCCTATTCTTTCCTCGATCAAAATATCGTTTTCAATATCTTTTCTGTTTTTTGCCATAAATAGTCCTCATAACTACCGGACCAGTTCCAGTCCGTTCGCCTCGCACCATCTTTTCGCGAACTCGCTGTACACATCATCCCGGTAATTGTACCAGGCTATGAGCAGTCTCTTCTCTCTGAGCAAATTTTCAAATTCCGCCACTTCGTCCGCGTCGGCGGCGCTGATCATCTTTTTCTTCAATTCCGGGTTCGAAACAGCTTCCAGAAAGCCTTTCATTACTTTCCGTCTTCCCTCTTCTCCGATCCGGGGGAGCTCTATAAAGCTGTCGGAATGCTTTCTTACGTCCTCCTCGGATGCGATCCCGTTTACCGCCTTGCCGTAGATCAATCCTCCCACAAACATCAGAACAGTTTCCAGAGGGATATAGTAATAATAGGCCGCCTCAAACGGAAAGGAGAAAGACTGCATCACATCGTCCAGTCTGATTTTCATTTTACTTCCTCTTTTTTCTTTAATTACCTATAGTGTTTCAAAGTTGCCGTTATGTCAAGACTGTTTTTCCCGCTGCAATTGTAAAGTTTCCCGATAACTGCTAAAATACATTTTATATTTAAACGAGCTGTCGTAAGGCCGTGTGCTGCTTCGGGAAGCTTCGCCGGCCGCATGATCTCAGAACAGAGGTGTAACAATGCGCGGGACTATTTCAAATATTCTGATCATAGTGTTTTCAGCGATCATCGCTTTCAGCGGCTATCGCCTCTATACGATCTTCCACGAATATCATGAAGGAGAGAAGCAGTATGAGGAGACTGTTGCCAATTATGTCAAGACGGAGGTCCCTGACAACGACCCCATGACAACCTGTCCGATCACCGTAGATTTCGACAGCCTCATCGCCAAGAACCCCGATGTGGTCGGCTGGATCTACAGCGATGGCACACAGATCAATTATCCTGTCCTGCGCGGCGAGAGCAATGATACCTATATTCATACTATGATCAACGGAGAGTATAATTCCGCCGGCAGCATTTTCATGGACTGCCACAACAATCCCGATCTGTCGGATATCAACACTATCATCTATGGCCATCATATGAAGAACGGATCCATGTTTGCTTCTCTTCATCAGTATGTCCATCAGGATTACTATGATGAGCACAAGTACATGTGGTACCTGACACCTGATCATATCTACAGACTGGATGTACTGGCAGGCTACGTCGGAGACGCTGAGGCTGAGATCTATACGATATTTGTCGATCAGGAAGAACTTGACAGCTATCTGGCTTTTGCAGAGCGCAAATCCACCTTCACCCCTGATTACAAGGCCGAAACGATCAACGGGATCATTGCTCTCTCCACATGTTCCTATGAGTATGACGACGCCAGATATGTGCTTGTCTGCGTTCCCGTCATGATCGACTGACAGATCAGCTTTCCATCCTGAAACCGTTCGAAGACACTGTTGCGATCAGAGTGCCTAGTTCATCCTTGATCTCTGCGGCATAAAAGCTTGTCCGCCTTCCTTTGCGGACAGCCCGGGCTTCCGCGATCAGATACTTCCCCTTTGCCGGCGTCAGGAAATTGATCTGGCTGGACAAAGTAAATGTGATCGGCGCATCGCCGGCGTCCGGGTTGGAAGCCACGGCGAAGGCGAAATCCGCCATCGTATAGTAGACCGCTCCCATCACGCGGTTCCCCGCATTCATGTGGCCTTCACGGACCGCCAGCCCGACTTTGGCGTATCCGTCCTGCGCCTCCAGGATCTCAATGCCGGTGGTCGCTGTCGCGTACCGGTCATGACTGAAGAATTCTCTGAGTTCCTCCAGACTTTTCATGGCTGTACTGACTCCTCTTTCAAGACAATACTTATATATGGTTTACGGGGATCTGCCTGCAGATCCCCGTTTTTACTTAAGCGGCTCAAATGCCCTGTTTAATTTCAAACAACATGGCTGAAAAAGCAGGTATCTCAATCCTGGCGCCCCCGATTCCTCTTGCCTTGATCTTCTTTTTACGCGCCGGCCTTTTCACAGTTCCGCTGAAACATTCCCAGTCAGAATGCAGTACCAGTGTCAGTGTTTCGTCCTGCTCAGGCGTATATACATATTCATGGCTTTCATTCGAGAAATTGAAGAACGCGGCGACTGAAGACGAAATGCCGTTTCTGCGTATCCCATATACATTATTCTGCATATCGTTGATCGCGATCCATTTAAATCCGTCAGGATCGTAGTCTTTCTCATACAGAGCCGGTTCCTCTGAGTATATTTTGTTAAGTTCCATCATATACTGATGGAAGCTGTCATGGAGCGGATATTTGAGGAGGAAATAATCAGGTTCCTTCGTCTCGTCCCACTCGCGGATCATTGCGATCTCATTGCCCATAAAATTGAGTTTCTTACCGGGATGCACGGCCATGTACATATAGAGAGCCCTGCACTGCGGGAATTTCATCTCATAGTCGCCAAAGATTTTATCGATGACTGTCTTCTTGCCGTGTACTACCTCATCGTGGGACAACGGCAGCAGATGCCTCTCGTTATAAAAATAGAACATCGAGAATGTGAGCCTTTGGGCAAAAGAGACTCTCTCCCCGGACTGTTTCATGAAGTAGTCCAGCGTGTCATTCATCCAGCCCAGGTCCCACTTGTAGTCGAAACCGAGTCCTCCCTGATCCACAGGCTTCGTGCAGCCCGGGAAGGATGTGGAGTCCTCGGCGATCAGCATCGCTGTGGGATGCAGCTGATGCAGTCCGAAATTCATCCTCTTTAGGAAGTTCAGGTTGAAATCGTTAACGCCCCTGCTCTCGTTCCCCATCCAGTAGATCAGACGGCTTACCGCATCCATTCTAAGGCCGTCGAAATGATATTCCGTCAGCCAGTAATTGGCTGCGGACTGCATAAAGCAGGCAACTTCTCTTCTTGAAAACAGGAAATTGCAGCTCCCCCATTCGCTGTCGGAAACATCAGATGCCGGATACTCATAGAGATCCGATCCGTCGTAGTGTCTGAGCGCATAGTGATCCATGGCGAAATGAGCGGGAACAAAATCAATGATCGCCCCGAAACCTGCACGGTGCAGGCTATTCACCAGTTTCTGCAGCTGCTGAGCAGTTCCGTACCTTGCCGTCGGCGCGAAGAATCCGGTGTTCTGATACCCCCAGCTGCCGTCGAAAGGGTGCTCGGACAGAGGCATAAATTCCACATGTGTGTAGTGGTTCTCCTTCAGATATGTGATGAGATCCTCTGCGATCTCGTCGTACTGATACCACCCCTCTTCCACTTTCCTGTCCGGGTCGTCCTGTTTGTCTGCATCCTTCCTCTTCCAGGAGCCAAGATGCATCTCATAAATATTGAGCGGCTTATCAAAATTACGCGTGCGGCTCTTCATCCACTTCTCATCCGTGAAAGTGAATTCATCGAGATCTCTTACGATCGACGCGAAATTAGGACGCAGCTCCATTCCGAATCCATAGGGGTCGCAGTGCTCAACCCTGCCGTTTCTGCCGTAAATTACGTATTTGTACATCTGGCCTGCCTTGGCGCCCTTTACTCTGATCTCATAGAACTGGGCGCGCTCGGCCTGTGTCATTTCTTCTTCCTGCCAGCCATTGAACTCGCCGATGATCGTGACTCGCTCCGCCTGCGGCGCGAAAGTCCGAAAGACCACTCCGTCCTTCTCCACATGCGCCCCCAGGTATCTGTACGCGTCATAGATTTCCCCCATGTAGAATTTCTGAAAGTCCATTATTCCCCCCTATTGTGTGTCTCTATCCTCTTCGATGTCTGAAGAATCAGGATCATTCTCCTGCATTTTCCCGGCGATATCCAGTATTTCCTGTGCGTTGTCCACAGTAACGCTCACATATTCGCTGATCATACTGCTCTGGTCAGCACCGGCTCCCTTTAAATAAGCAAGGACAGTGTTGGAGGCATCCTGGGACTGATCCATGAAATCATTAAAGAAAGTGCTGTAGATATTCCCTGCGGCAGCTTCCGTCAGGCTCTCGGTGTAAGCGCCAAAGCCCATGATCAGAACATCGTGTCCGACACGCTTCTTTTCATCACTTATTCCATTCAGAGCGCCCATCGCCTGTGTGTCATCGGCGCACAGAATCAGGTCCAGTTCCTTTCCGTACTCCGACATCCAGCCAACGACCTGTTCCATAGAAGCTTCCAGATCCGTGCCTCTGTATACATCTTCCTCACCGGCAGTGAGCTCCGTGAAGGAAACTCCCAGCTCTTCCAGATTTTTCAGGGTGTCTGCGTTGACCTGATCCCCGGCCTTATCCTCACCGGTATAGAGTACTGCAATGCCGATCTCTCCATCCTCGTCGAAGTCCGCTTTTTCAAGTCCGAGGGTGCTTATCAGTTCCGCCCGCTTTGCTGCTGACTGCGCGAAGGAGCTTCCCACATAGGAAACCCTCCAGCCCTTGTCTTTCCACCTGGCGATCTCCTTCTCTCCCGGACTCGTGCCAAAATAGAGCACCGGAATACCGGCCTTGACCGCCGCGTCCGTTATACCGGGCGCATTATTCTCATCCGCGTTTCCCACCATCAGAACGCTGCATCCGCTGCTGATCATCGTCCGCGCGTTATCAGCCAGTTCCTCGGCAGAGCCTTGCGCTCTCTCAATACTGCCCTCAGGTATTCCCGCTGAGACCAGATTTCCCTGAACCTTGTTCAGAAAGAAAGACATGAACTCACTACTGTCCTCAGCGTACGCAATTCCGATCTGTGCATCTGCCGGCAGGATGACAGGGTTCTCCTCTTTCTTTTCTTCCTTTTTCTCTGACTGTGTCGTGCCTGCGCCTGATACGTCCTTGTCTTCAGTCTTTGAAGAACATCCTGTGATCAGGAGGACAGTGATGATCCCGGTCAGGATCGTCGCGATGATCTTCCTGTTCATACTAAATCCTTTCTACTATGCTGTTATTATCTGTATATTTTACCATTATACCTTTAAACAGCGTGTTTTCCTAGTCCATGCCGTATATCCATAAAAAAACGAGGCCGCATAACGCGGCCCCGATGAAAACGAAACAGCTTGCTTTCAAACCTCAGTGAAGTTCATTCGCCCTGTCGTAGTGCTTGCCGCCCCAGTAGATGCGGGACGCGACTTCCGCCTTCTCAGGAAGCTGTACGCCTTCCATGACATACTTTAGGAACTCCTCATATCCGGTCCTGTCCACGATGTAGCCTACATGTTCCTTTCCTTCAAGGGCGTTCTTGTCAATATACTCCTCGACATACGCGTAGCAGTTCTTGACGATCTTAAGGATGCTCTCCTCGTCTGCCCAGCGGATAAAGTCTTCTGCGAGACGGGGGTTCTTCTTGCCTGTGCGGCCCATGATGACGACGCGGAAATAGTGCTCTTTGCTTCTTGTCCACGCGCGGGTCGGGCAGTAATAGACGCAGACGCCGCAGCCTACGCAGAGATTGGGATCTCTTACAACCTTGCCGTTCACCAGCTGCAGAGCGCCGGTAGAGCGGATCTTGCAGTACTTGACACACTGCTCGCAGCCTACGCAGCGGTTCGGGTCATACTGGGGCTCAGTCATACCGATGATGCCGAAGTCGTCCATGCGCACCTTGCCGCAGTCGTTGGAACATCCGGTGAAAGCGACCTTCATGTGCAGATTGTTGGGGAAGATCAGCTTATCCATCTTCTGCGCGAATTCGGTAGTGTCGTAGCATCCGAAGGGGCAGAGCCTCTTACCGGGACATGCAACGACATTTCTCGTTCCGGCAGCCGGATAACCGCCCTCGAACTCCTCCTGGTTGACGCCGGATTCGTCGATGATCAGCTGAAGTTCCTTGTTGACCGCGTCCATGTCCTCGATCTTGATGCCGGGAATCTCCACGCCCTGGCGGTTTGTGATGAAAATAGTGCCGTTGCCGTACTTCTCGGCGATCTCAGTGATGCGCAGCATGCTCTTAGCGCCGATGACGCCGCCCGGAATACGCACACGGGACGCTGTCTCGCCTCTGACCTTAGAGTAACGGAAGGCGTTCTTTTTCAGTTTTTTCAGATTAACATCCATACCCATAGTATTATTCCTCCTTCCCGTATCCTCAGTCGATCATATCTTTGCTTACAGTGTAGTTGAAGACAGGGCCGTCGAGGCAGATATACTTCTCACCGACTCTGCAGTGACCGCATTTGCCAAGTCCGCAGCACATCTTGCGCTCCTGGGACACCCAGATATTCTCCTCCTTAAAGCCTTTCTGAAGAAGGCCCATTACGGAGAATCGCATCATCGGCGGAGGGCCTACGACAACAGCCTGCGCTGTTTCGAGGTCGCGGATCGGAACATCAGGTATATACTTGGTCACCAGGCCGATATTTCCGGTATAGCCTTCCGGCGCACCGTCCACGGTAAGGATCAGGTCGAGCTTCTCATCCCATCTCTTCAAGTCGTCCCTGAACAGCATATCGTCGGGGCTTCTGAATCCAACGATAACATGTTTGTCCTTCGGCTCTTTCGTCTCGGCAAGCGCGTCGATCACGCCGCGGACAGGAGAAACGCCAGTGCCTCCCGCGATTACGATCACTTCGCCGTTCTCATACAGGGAAGTGTCAAATCCGTTGCCGTAAGGGCCGCGGAGCAGCAGGCTCTGGCCTTTATATTTCTCAAATACTTCATTTGTGACGCGGCCGACTTTGCGGATCGTCAGGTCCACGAAGTTCGGGCCGATGCCGCTGACGGAGATCGGCGCCTCGCCGTACTTCGGAATGGATACTTCGAAGAATTGTCCGGGCTTCACCTCTCCCACATACTCCATGCGGAATGTATATTCCTTCTGTGTATGTTTAATCACATCCAGGATCTTGGAAGGCCAGGGCACATAAGGATTGTTCTGCATATTAGTTGCTCCCATTCTGCACCTCCTCTACTGCCTTGTTCACCTTGTTGATGCACGCGGAGAACGAAATGTACTCGGGACATACCATGTCGCAGCGGCCGCAGCCGACGCACATGTCATAGCCGAATCTCTTTCTGAAATCAAAGATCTTGTGAAGGACTTTGAAGCGCATTCTCTCGCCCTTGGTCTTTCTGTACTGGCCGCCGCCTGCGACATTGGTGTAACCGTCCACCATACAGGACGCGCCGACTCTTCTTCTCTCGCCGACCTTGCCGTTCTCTGTATAATACACATCCTGCATTGTGTAGCAGGTACAGGTGGGACATACAAAGTTGCAGCGGCCGCAGCCGATACAGCGTGAACTGTACTCATCCCATACAGGGTTCTTATAGATACTGTTCGGGATCTGTTCCGGGATTGTTACGCGGGTCGCGTTCTCAGTGACATATTTCGGTTCCACAGCCGCTTCTCTGCCGCCGCACTCCGCAAAGATCTTCGCGCACTCATCGCACTTGACATCACAATAGATCTCATCGCCGATCACATCGACAGAGAACAGATAACCGTCTGTCGTTTTGTTGGTGCCCATATCTACGCAGAAGCAGTCCGCGCCGGACTTCTGGCAGCCGATCAGGACAAATTTGACCCTGTCACGGATCTCTTTGTAGAAAGGATCCTGCTCGATGCCGTTATTCAGATAGATCTGATCCAGGCGGCGCACAGCGTGCATGTCGCAGCTCTTCATGAATACGATCACTTCCCTCTGATCCCGGTCCGCAGTCTTCACTTCATTCTCGGTAAAGAAGAAAAGTGTCTCGGACAGAGGTGTAAGGATCTCCTTGAAAGCGTAATCAGACTTCTTGGCGAGCTCGATCTGGGAGAGCTCTGTCACATAATCATAGCGGACGACGTCCGTATCAGTAAATCTTCCTTCGCCCACTTTGAGGACCGGCGCATAGATCAGTCTCTCCTGAGCGAGTGTCTTAAGGGCTCTGTCAAAAGCCTCTTTTGTCAGAATATATCCCAATTTTTGCCTCCCTTCTGCTGTAATGACCAGCCGTATAGAGGTACTGCCCGGAAAACAGTACCGAGCAGCACCGCTATTTTTTATTCATCCCCTTTTCTGCTTTTTCAGGAACATTCTGAGGAACATCAGCATCACATAGCCTACGAGCATGCTGGTCACAAAGATCTGCAGACCGGCGAGCTGCGTCACCGCATATCCAAGAGCTTCACTTCCCTTTTCCGTCAGGTACCCTGCCATCTTCTGGGAAGCTACAACGCCGATCGCCATCGGGAAGGTAAGGCCCGCAAATCCCGGATAGAAATCAAAAGAGAAGAAATCCGGGAGTTTATACAGGATAAATGCCAGCGAAGCCAGAACGCAGATGTACATGAATGTCAGGACGATGCCGTTGTTCTGTCCGTTGACATTGATAAGGCTGACGACACAGAGGCTGCAGGGCGCGAGAAGAACAGCCATTGTGTGATAGGCCGCGTTCTTGATCTCCACATTGAGCAGTCTCCAGATCATAAAGGGAACAATGACTACATAAATAATGCAGCCGTAGATCGTGATGAACTTAAGGATCGGGCCCGCGTTCATCTTTCCGCCGGTGACACAGGCTACCATCCATCCGTTGTAGGTAACAAACCAGCTGGGCACCATATTCGTGAAGTCCTTAGGAATGATCACTTTTCCAAACGCGTGCCTGATCGTAAAAACGATAATGTGGATGCAATGGATCGCGACAGCGATAAACCAGATGATCTTTCCGAAAGGAAGACCGATCTCATAATAAAAGCTTCCGAGCACCATGAGCACCATGCTGAACGCGCCGTACAAACTGGCAGGGATCGTCATGTCATACTCTTTGAGGCAGGTTCCTGAAAACATGGCGATCTTCAGGATATAGCAGATAATAAAAATGGTTCCGAGGGCCATGATCAGATAGCGAAGCCAGACGAAGCCAAGACCGCCGTATACATTTCCCAATGTGAGAAAACTCAGGAATGTTGCTATGCAAGGTACCGGTATTTTTTCTAAGCGACTCATTGTTTACTTTCTCCTTTTCATATGGAATGATCACAGACCCGGCCGAGGCTGTCTCCCCCCTGGCAGCCCCCGTCGCAGAAGGTCTGGTCTCAGAAACGGTTCTCAATCGTAGTAGAACTCGTAGGTATTTTCCCGGATGTGGAAGAAATCAGAGTAATCGATATCAAACAGCGGCTTTTTAACTCTGCGCACATCGATCTTTCTTGCGATCATCTGCTGCAGAACTCCGCCGTAAGCCAGATCTCCCTGAAGGAGCGCGCCGATGATCATTCCGTCCTTATGGACGATCTTCTTATAGACTCCGCCCTTCTCGTAAGTCTCCACTTTGATGGTCTCATCAGCGGGATCAGGATTCACATTGCCCAGGGACATTGTGCTGATATCGAGGAAGCGCATCGTGGATTTACTTGCGAAGAAGTCCGTCATTTTCTCGTTGTATCCGGCCATATTAGCCGCGGCGATCATGCCTTCCTTTACTGCCACAGGCCAGATCGGGCTCGTGCCGGAGACATCGCCGGCTCCGTAAATATCGGGATCGCTGGTCTTGCCGGTCTCATCATAGACAAGACCGAAACGGCTCAGTTCAAGGCCGCTGTCCGCCAGAAACTCCACGTTGGAACGTACGCCCGCTGTGACTACAAAGAAGTCGCAGGGGATCATAGTGCCGTCGCTGAGGATGACTTCCGTGATCTCGTGTTTGTCATTAATCGTCACTTCGTTGACGCCAACGCCATAGTGCTGCTCAACGCCGTGCGCCGCAAATGCGTCGATATAGGCCTGTGCCGCTTTCTGATCGAGCTGCTTGTTGAGAAGCCAGCCGGCGAAGTCACACAGGACGACCTTGACGCCCAGTTCCAGAAAACCTGTCGCGCAGTCAATGCCGACAAGACCGGAGCCGAGGACCACGATATTCTTTTTGGTCTTCGCCACTTCCTTGAGAACCTCGATGTCGTCGATGTTGCGGAATCCGATCATGTTCGGAGAACCGAGCATATTCTTGATCGGAGGGAAGAAAGTATGGGAGCCGGTCGCGATCAGGAGCTTGTCGTAGGAAACTCTCTCGTCTCCGTCCAGGATCACTTCCTTCTTCTCCCTGTCGAGGCCGATCGCCTCTCTGCCCTTCATCCAGTCGACTTTATAGAGCGTTTCAAAATCTTTCTCGACGAAACGCAGCCTCTCGATCGTTCTCTTTCCTGCCAGATACTCGTGAAGAATGCAGCGGGAGTATATGTCCTTGTCCTTGGAGATCAGGACGATCTGACACTCCTTGTCAAGTCTGCGCAGCTCCCTGATGGCGTTGACACCCGCCGCGGAGGAACCGATGACAACATACTTCATATCATTTCACCTCCTCGAGAGTGATGGCATGCATGGGACATTTCTCCACGCACATGGGGTTGGCGGTCTTTCCGTCTTCGCTTCTGTGGACGCACATATTGCACTTCATGATCTCACGGAAGTGGATGCTGTCCGGTTTCAGGATACCGAAAGGACATGACATGACGCACATGTAGCAGCTTGCGCACTGCTCTTTATCATAAGTGACATATCCGGTCTCGGGGTCCTTCTTCATCGCGCCGGTCATGCAGGTATAAACGCATTCCGGATGCTCGCAGTGGCGGCAAAATATAGGAGCGGGCTTAGTCTCACTGTCAATTACGACCCTGTTGCGGGCGTCGCCGCTCTCCGTCTCATGGCTGACCACACAGGCAGTCACGCAGGTGAGACATCCGATGCAGCGGCTTCGGTCTATTTTGATTCTATACATAATCTACCTCCTTACCCGTTGTCATCAGATCTTCTCAAAACGACAGATTCCGCCCTTATAGTTGGGCTCTTTGGAATACTTGTCATAGTTGGAAGGTGTCAGCTTATTGCACTCGATGTAGTGGATCGGAGCAAAGAGCTGGTTGTAAGGTACATTGTCCGTGATCTTGACAAAGAAGTCCGCGTTCTGTCCGTTGACGGAATATACACGAATCTGATCCATCTCGCGGATCCCGTTCTCTTCTGCCTGTTTCGTATTCATATACAGATAGGCCTTGCTGAGGGATACGTCTTCCACGAACTTGACTTCCTTGGTGCGGCTCTGAGTATGCCACTGTCCGACTGTTCCGCGTCCGGTATTGAACACGATCGGGAATTCTTCATTCGGAACATAAGGATTAGGAAGGGGCTCCTCAAACATGAAGTTCGCCCTCTGGTTCGGGGTAAAGAACTTGCCGTCCGCATAGAGTCTTCTCTCCTCATCCGCGAACTCTACTTCTCTTCCCTCGGGATAGGGCCACTGTCTGCCGTGGGAGCCGGTGAGCTCATCCCATTTCACGCCGCTGAAGTCACAGGGTTTGCCTTTGGAGATCTCACGCAGCATGTCGAAGCACATTCTGGGAGTCTCCCACTTCTCGATCGCCTTGCCCATTCCGAGTGCTTTCGCTACGCCGAGAATACACTCGTAGTCGGAGATCTCATTCTCGCCGCGGGGCAGTACCTGACGCAGTGCGGAAAGTCTGCGCTCGAGGTTGATATAAGTACCTTCTTTCTTGATGCC
>CADBIU010000017.1 GCA_902794825.1 uncultured Lachnospiraceae bacterium | reverse complement strand
TTCTCCTCGCCTGTCGCTTCTTCTTTCGAAAGGTCCACTACTTCCGCCTTCACAGGCACAAGGGTGGTGAGCGTGATATCCGCGTCAATCTCGTATAAATCTGTCAGAGGAGCGGGCATTCCGTCCTCTCCCACCTTGTAGAAGCGGCGGCCGCTGTATGTGCTCATAAGCTGCATTCTTGTGCCGAGCGCGAACTTCGAAGGGTCGATCATCGGATAGCGCTCGTTAACGCTCTGTTCCAGGCTGTACTCGCCGTCCACATAAGCCGGATAGAAAGCTGACGCGAAGCCGGTGCCATCCATTTTGCCAACGAACGACGGAACATTGTCTTTGATCGCAAATACACTCAGTTCCGGATAATCGTTATCTGTTCCGGTCACCACATATACATAATTTCTTCCGTCTTCTGTGTGCACAAAGCTCGGCTGCATGCTGAAACAGTACAGTTCCGTCGTGCAGACCTGATCTCCCACACAAACCTGAATGCCGGAATACGCGTAGATCTCGTTTCCCTCTTCATATGTGCCGGTCACCGACAGTTTCTCGTCGCTGCCGTCTCCGTCCAGATCCACTGTCATCTCCGTATACGGGCTCAAAGGTTTCACATAACCTTCCTTGGAAGATCCGTAATTACCGGTGAAGAGAGAGGGCTCCCTGTCAAAATATATCCTGGCTTCCAGTGTTCCCATCGCATAAGGCGCGATATCGGAAGGCGCGAAGAGGAATGTGACGCCGTCCTGATCGATCACCCACGTCAGGGCGTCCATATTGCCCTCGTCAAAATAGAACTGCAGCGCATCCTCCGCATCCTCTACCGGTGATCCGTCAGCCTGGGCGCGGAGATATTTTGCCACAACAGGCTTCAGCGCAGCCGGATCCGTAAAGACTTCCGCAAGTGTGATCTGTGCGCCGTTCTCGGGATTATAATTGTATCCGCTGTAACCTATGGATCCGTGTGCCGCGCCGGGATAATACACTGAGGACACTTCATAAAAACTCAGAACTGTCTGGTCACACCGGACCGGAATGATCTTTCCTTCCATATTCCCGACAGGAAATTCTTCTGTATCCTCTCTCTGCTCAGCTATAGCGTTCTCAGCAGCTTCCTTGACTTCCGCGAATGATTTCTCATACCTCTCCGCGATCAGGTCATTCTCTATTTCAATGGCTTTATTCAGATATACATTGTTCATGGCCGCTTCTTCTGTAAGCCTGACTGTGTCGTAGGAACCGCTTGCGATCAGTGTGAGGTCCTTCTCTTCCATACGAGAGTGGCTCTGCAGTTTATAAACGGGGCGCACGACGTCGGACTCAGCCTCTTTAGCCTGCGCGGTTTCCTCCTGACCTGCTGCGGGCTGTGCCTGCGCGGTCTCTTCCGGAGCTGCTTCAGTCTGCTCCTGCGAAGGTTCTGCCTGCTCCTGCACGGCTTCACTCTGTGCCATATCCTGCGATGCCGGCTCCTTAGCCTGACCGGCCCCGCATCCCAAGAGACTGCCTGCCATTATCGCCGTGATTACTGCTGCCGCTATTAATCTTTTCATAGATTTCCTGCCTCCTGTCACTTACTCTTTGTGAACTCAGGCCACCTGAACGTTCATGGTCCTTCCAGCCCTGATACACTTCAATTATAACAAGAGACCGAACAATGTAAATCATAATGAAGCAGGCAGAGTACACGCCCCCGTCTGCTTCAATAGACACCAAAATCCTTTCTGTGGTCTTTGATATACTGATATATTGTTCTTCGAGTTACTTCCCGCTTGATCAAATCTCCAATCTCGTGCTGCATTGTCTCGAGATTATAGATTTCTGTATACTCTGTCTTCCTAATCACGGCAATCGAATCCGAATAATACAGTGTCCCCTCAGGTTCCATCAGACAGAGTTCATACCCAAGCAGCTTTTTTACAGCCTTACAAGCCATAAGCATCACTCCCATGCCGGAATAAGGCCAATCTTCTTCGCTTTCCACATCTCCATAAGCATTTCCCTGTGTTCTATTAACCACGCTTCGATCACGGGAAGCACATATTTGGAGAAGTCGCCTTTTATTACTCCCTGTTCCAGATCGATACTGCCCTGTACATCGTCGTCCAGATAGTTGACATCAACAGCAGGACTGCCTGAGAATTCTTCATCCATATAGATCTCAACGTCACAGAATTCCGCAATCTTTTTCATTGCCTTTTTTCCCTGGCTATCGTAAGGACTGTTCTTCTTTTCAGAAAGTTTCTTCGCATATTCCAACAAGCGGGTTCGCTCCAGCCACTGCATTTCGTTAAACAGTTCCAACAGTTCCCTCTCCTCTGTTCCCTGAGGAATTACCATATAGTCTACAGCTTTACCTCTGTCGCTGTCCTCACAAACACCGGAAAGCAAATACTCCGGAGTCACTTCGAGTGCCGCACAGATTTGCATGATCTTCTCTGATCCCGGATTCGTGTTCTTCTTTCTCCAATCGCTGATTGTAGTCGTTGCAATCCCGGTTCGTTTGGAGAACTCCACTTGCGTCATTTTCTTTTCTTCCAAAAGATAAAAAATCCGTTGTCCGACTGTCATTACACTCACCTCGTTTTACAATATCGTGAATTACGGATATTATAGCATTCAGGAGCCATATCGTCAATTACGGATTTTTACTCGTCTCTCCCTCCAAATACTGTCCCATTCGGCATGCAAAATCATGATATAATAGCCAAAGCAGCATGCAGATCAAAACCATTATAAGGAGCCCGCCATGCCCAACGGCTTTCTACCCATCAGCCAGCAAGAACTCATACAGGACGGCATCTCACAGCCCGACTTCGTCTACGTCAGCGGCGACGCCTATGTGGACCACTCGAGCTTCGGCACCGCGATCATCTGCCGCCTGCTGCAGTCGCGCGGTTACAGCGTCGCCCTGATCTGCCAGCCCGACTGGCGTGATCCGAAGAGTGTACAGATTTATGGAGAGCCTCGTCTTGGCTTTCTCGTCTCCTCCGGCAACATGGACTCCATGGTCAATCACTATACAGTGGCAAAAAAGAGGCGCCACCAGGACGCCTATTCCCCCGGCGGCGCTATCGGCAAAAGGCCCGATTACGCAGTCATTGTCTACTGCAACCTGATCCGGCAGACCTACAAGCGTACGCCCATCATCATCGGCGGAATTGAAGCTTCCCTTCGCCGGCTCAGCCACTACGACTACTGGTCCGATAAAGTGCGCCGCTCGATCCTTCTGGACTCCGGTGCCGACCTGATCTCCTACGGCATGGGCGAGCACAGCATCCCCGAGATCGCCGATGCCCTCGCCTCCGGCCTTGATATTCGCGACATCACATACATCGACGGGACCGTCTACAAGACCCGCGATGAGGAGAGCATTTACGACGCTATAAGGCTCCCTGACTTCGAGCAGGTCCGCAGCGACAAGAGACAGTACGCCTGCAGTTTCGCAATCCAGCACGAGAACACAGATCCTTTCCAGGCAAAGCGCCTGTACGAAGCTTACGACGGCAAGCTCTTCGTCGTGCAGAATCCGCCCGCAAAGCCCCTGACCACCCAGGAGATGGACGACATCTACGCGCTGCCCTTCATGCGCGCCTATCACCCCTCCTACGAGAAGGACGGAGGCATCCCTGCGCTCAGCGAGATCAAATTCAGCCTCACTTCGAACAGGGGCTGTTTTGGCGACTGCAATTTCTGTGCTCTCACCTTCCACGAGGGCCGCATCGTTCAGGCCCGCAGCCATAAATCCATCCTCGAGGAGGCTAAGACCTGCCTGAAAGATCCCGACTTCAAGGGCTACATCCACGATGTCGGAGGTCCCACTGCGGAATTCAGGCGCCCCGCCTGCGACAAGCAGCTCTTGGGGGGTGCCTGCAAAAACCGGCGCTGCCTGTATCCTCAGCCCTGCCCCAACCTCAAAGTCGACCACAGCGACTACCTCTCGCTCCTTAGAAAACTCCGCGCCCTCCCCGGCGTCAAAAAAGTGTTCGTCAGGTCAGGCTTCCGATTCGACTATCTTTTGGCAGACAAGGACAGGACCTTCCTGCGGGAACTTTGCGAGTATCATGTCAGCGGACAGCTGCGCGTGGCACCTGAACATATCTCGGACAATGTGCTCTCCAAAATGGGCAAACCCTCGGTAAACGTCTACAACGCCTTCTGCCGGGAATTCGAGAAAATGAACGAAAAACTCGGCAAAGATCAGTATATCGTGCCCTACCTGATGAGTTCCCACCCGGGCAGCACCATGAAGGACGCGATCGCCCTCGCGGAATATATCCGCGACCTCGGCTACATGCCGGAGCAGGTGCAGGACTTCTACCCGACGCCGGGCACGATCTCCACCTGCATGTACTACACCGGTCTTGACCCGACAACCATGCGCGGCGGCGAGATCTCCACCTGCATGTACTACACCGGTCTTGACCCGACAACCATGCGCGGCGGCGATCCTTCCACGATGCAGAAAGTGTATGTGCCGCGCGACCCGCATGAAAAGGCGATGCAGCGCGCACTGATCCAGTACCGT
Source organism: uncultured Lachnospiraceae bacterium (assembly GCA_902794825.1). Classification (GTDB taxonomy): domain Bacteria; phylum Bacillota; class Clostridia; order Lachnospirales; family Lachnospiraceae; genus CAG-791. The sequence goes on along the minus strand of CADBIU010000017.1, from coordinate 29,388 downwards.
GACCCGAAAAACTACACTCTCGTCAAAGAAGCTCTCCTCCGCGAAGGCCGCGGCGACCTCATCGGCTTCGGCGATAAGTTCCTGATCCCGCCCAGGGAGCCCCGCCCGCATGATAAAAAGGATCGTAAAAAAGGAACCGGAAAGAGCATTCCGAAACGCAAAAAAAGAGGAGCTGTCTGACAACGGCTCCTCTTTATATCATATCCATCCTGTTTTCGGCAGACTCTTAAATTTCACCGACATCTTCCCGGTCTTATCATTGATCGTGATCACCGCGTAAGTCTTCTTCAGTCCCGACTGCCTGGGCTTGGACACGCTGCCCGGATTGAGCAGCAGAATGTCGTTCTGCTCATCCAGCGCCGGCATGTGGGTGTGGCCGTAGATCGCCACATCCGCCCCGCAGTTCTCCGCGGCTTCCCGCAGATTGGCCAGTGTGTAAGAAACGCCATAATGATGCCCATGGGTCAGGAATACTTTGTGTCCTCCCATGTCAAATGCAACACTGCTGTCTTCCGGTGTCCCCCAGTCCATGTTGCCGGCTACTGCGTGGACTTCATATTCACGCCCCGGTCCCAATATTTTGTCAAGGTCGCCCTCGACGTCGCCCGCATGGATCAGCATATCGATGGGGGCCTCCTGCCCGATGGCTTTGCGGAGAAGATCATGTCTTCCGTGGGAATCGCTGACTACCAATACTTTCATAAATACTCTCCATTCCGCCGCTTCCCGGCGCGGGCACTATCCTCTCCCGAGAAGTTCATCCAATGTGCTGCCATAGGGAGGAAGGAACTCCTCCAGAAAAACTTTCACTTCCGGCATTTCCCAGGCCAGCTTCTCCACAGCCCTGAGAGTAGATGCCTGCGCCGTCCGGAACTCGCCGTTTCCTGCGCCTGTCTCCTCCATGCACTTGATCAGCGCGGAGAGCTTGTCCGCTGCTTTCACGAGCCGGCGCATGTAATTGTCTTCTTCAGAAGAATCCCCCTTGAAGATCTCGCCGTAGACATCCTGCAGGTCTTCCGGCAGCTGCTTTAATAGCCTCTGCTCCGCCGCCCGCTCCACTTCTTTGTAGGCGTCCCGCAGGTCATCGTTGAAATACTTGACCGGCGTAGGCATGTCGCCGGTGATGATCTCCGACGCGTCGTGGTAAAGCCCGATCAGTGCCGCCCGATCCGCGTTGAGCGATTTCCCGAACCGCTTGTTCCCGATCACGCACAGCGCATGCGCGATCATCGCGACGTCCAGCGTGTGCTCGCTCAGCGTCTCCTCGCGCGCATTTCTCATCAGCGCCCAGCGCTCGATGTATTTCATTCTCGACAGCGTGGCAAAAAAGTTATATGTCATGGGATTTCCTCTTTCTTTTACAATCGTGACATCTAGTATAACACTGACCGGCGCCCGAGTGCTATCATAGAAACACAAAGAAATACAATTATCAGCAGGAGGCACCTAAATGATCAAAAATCATGATCTGATCGACAGATTTTTCAGATATGTCAAAATAGACACGCAGTCAGCCGAAGACACCGGCACCCAGCCTTCCACCGCCAAGCAGCATGACCTGGCAAAACTTCTTCACAAAGAACTGCATGAGATGGGCGTCGAGACGCACTATGACCGCAAGAACTGCTATGTCTACGCCAAACTGCCCGGCGAAGAGCCCGCCATCGGCTTTATCGCGCACATGGACACTTCGCCGGCAGCGAGCGGCGCGAATGTCCATCCCAGGATCGAGGAGAATTACCAGGGCCACAGCATCCTGCTCTTCAAGGGCCACGCGGGCAGCGAGTCCATCGTGATGCGCCACGAAGCTTTTCCGGAACTGCAGAACCACATCGGTGAAGACCTGATCGTCACTGACGGCAAGACCCTGCTCGGCGCCGATGATAAGGCAGGCATCGCGGAGATCATGAACCTGCTCGCCTATTACACCTCGCACCCGGAGCTCCCGCACAGGACAATCTGCGTCGCCTTTACGCCGGACGAGGAGATCGGCGCCGGCGTCGACCACTTTAATACGGAGCTCTTCGGCGCGCGGGAAGCATATACCGTCGACGGCAGCAAACTCGGCGAGATCGAATACGAGTGTTTCAACGCTGCCTCAGCGCGCGTGGAGATCACGGGCAGGAGTATCCACACCGGAGACGCCAAAAACGCGATGCTCAGCGCTGTTTTGATCGGCATGGAGTTTAACGCGATGCTCCCAGCTTCCGAACGCCCGGAGCACACTGAAGGGTACGAGGGCTTCTATCATCTCGGCAGCATGGATGGACGCGTGGATCACGCGGTCCTCAAGTACATTATACGCGACCACGACTATGACAAGTTCCAGGCCAGGAAAGAGTATATGACCGACGCGGCCAAGTTCATCAACGCCAAGTACAAATCCTTTGCCGGCAGAGATATCCTCAAGATCACGATACGCGACCAGTATTACAACATGGCTATTCCGCTCAGGGATCACATGCACCTGATCACCCGCGCGGAGGAGGCCATGCGGAAGCTCGGCATCGAGCCCATCACCCGCCCCATCCGCGGCGGCACTGACGGCGCAAGGCTCACCTACATGGGCGTTCCCTGCCCCAACCTCTGCAACGGCGGCTACAACTTCCACGGGCGCTTCGAATACGCATCCGTTCAGGAGATGGAAAAGAGCGCGGAACTGCTGATCCTGATCGCGGCGGTGTGAGACCGATCTCTCGGTCCTTCTTCGGAAAAATGAAAATGCAGGCGGTCTGCCGCCTGCATTTTTTGTGCCTGAAATGATTTTGACGCAGTCCTGCGCGTCACGCTTTTTTATACATGTAGACGCAGTCGCCCTCCTGCAGGACCGTCGAGCCGCGGGGAACGATTTTCTTATCGCCCCGCTTTACCATGACGATAAAGGTCTGCCGGGAGATATCGAGATCCCGAATAGCCTGGTCTTTCCACTTGTGTTTGGAAGAGACAACCATTTCCTTGAGTTCCATGTCATCCGTGCCGGGAAGCGGTTCCGCGCCGAGAACGACTATGTCGCCTGCTTCGAGCACCAGATCTCCGTTGGGTACGATGGAATCTTTTCCCCTTCTGACGATCGCTATGAGGAGGCCTGCCGGGAGCTTCAATTCACGGATGGCTTTATTGGTCCAGGAGTCCCCGGGAGTCAGCTCAATGCTGACAAATCTCAGAGTCTCGTCCCTTCTGTTGTCCCCCAGCAGCGCGAACTGGGTGTATTGTTCTACAAATCCGGCGCTGATGATACCGGTAGGGATCGCCACCATTCCTACGCCGAGGAATGTGATGCAGATGCCGAAGAGTTTGCCCAGCGGCGTGATCGGATAGATGTCTCCGTAGCCCACGGTCAGCAGTGTCGAGGCGGCCCACCAGATTCCCGAAAAGGCGTTGGAGAACACCTCCGGCTGCGCCTCGTGCTCCAGGCTGTACATGCACAGGCTCGAGCCGAGCATCAGTGTCGCGATGATGAAGACCGAGGAGAGAAGCTGCTGCTTCTTGCTCTTTAGGACTTCCGTAATCACATTGAGAGAATCATAATACGCATTGATCCGGAACAGCCTCAGGATCCTGACCACGCGGAACATTCTGAAGGCCGCGACTCCGGCCGGGAAGAATACCGGCAGGTAGTAGGGCAGAAAAGAGAGCAGATCTATGATACCGGACAGGGACAGGCAATATTTTGCCCTGGCTCCGGCGGGCGTCTCCTCCGGGTACAGTTCCGGCGCCGTGATCACGCGCAGAACATAGTCGATGCCAAACATAAACACCGTCACCTGCTCCACCAAAAGGAAGATATTCCCGTACGCCGCCTGAAGGTTGTCAAAGGTAGCCATCACGCTGACCAGAAGGTTTGCAAGAAGCGCGATGATACTGATCGTATCGTATGCCTGATTGACCGGTTCGTCGATCACGCCGACTGAAACCATCCTGAATATTTTGGCCCGCACTGCCGGCCACGCCTCATTGCTGTTCTTTTTCATGTCATATCTCGTTATTGTCCGCAATCTGTTTACAATTTCCGGTAAATTTCAAGTAAAATATATTACATGAACAACATCATTATCGCACAAACCTTTCATTACTACAAAGTGCAATTAAAAGCCGCGCGGCAGCGCGGCGGAATGGAGATATTATGAGATTATTGTTCATCCGGCACGGAGATCCGGATTACGCGAGCGACTGTCTGAATGAGATCGGCCGCAATGAGGCCAAAGCCCTCTGTGCTCTGAGGTCGAGCACAAAGATGCATTTGGGGACCTGCTACGCCTCCCCTCTGGGGCGGGCGCAGGAAACTGCCGCGATCACCCTCGGCCGCGCAATCCCCGGTGCCCGCGGCGCCGCTGCCGCCGTTAACTGCAGAGATATTCTCACCACTTTGGACTGGCTCCGGGAGTTTCCCGCCCAGGTGGACGTAAATGACGCCACACTGCTGCAGGACGCCTATTATATCAAGACTGAGTCAGACGGATCCTTTAAGAAGAGAATTGTGTGGGATATGTACCCCTCCTACTTCACGGAGCATCCCGCCTATTCCGATTACGAAGCGTGGCGCGGCACTCTGGTCGCCCTCAATTCCGACCTGCTGCCCATTTACGACAGCGTCATCTCCTCCTTTGACGAGCTGCTGGCCGAGCACGGCTATGTGCGCGAAGGCCGCCACTACCGCGTGGAGCAGGAGAGCATCGAGACACTCACCTTCTTCTGCCACTTCGGCATCACATGTGTGCTGCTCTCCCACCTGTGGAGCCTGTCGCCCTTTGTGCCCCTGCAGTCCTTCTGCATGCCCACCTCCTCCGTCACGGAAGTCTACACCGAAGAGCGGCAGAGGGGAATCGCGAATTTCCGGGCGACCCGCATCGGCGACACAACGCACCTGACTATGGCAGGCCTGCGGACCGAGCGCCTGCCCCATTCCGCTCTCTTTACCGAAGTCTACAGCGACTTCACCCAGCGGCATGACTGAGGAAAAACAGCAGGCATCAATATTGATGCCTGCTGTTTTTTTCATCATCTTTGCAGTTCATAATCGTGATCTGACGAAAGGCAGACCGAATCGAGGACTGTTTGGAATGTTTTGCTGTAAACGACAATATTTACGCCCTCTCTGTTCAGCGAATACTCCTCGCCGTCGATCAGAATGCTTGCGGCCTCCTCCTGATCATAGCCGCTGGCAATTTTGTATCCGATCAGCCCGTTATGAACAGTTCCTTCAACAAGCGCCTCTTTCTCACCGGCGTCTTCCTGCTTCACAGCGTTTCTCATGTCGCAGGCAGCAGTATAGTACTCGTCCATAGGCTTTGAGAAACCAATCTCCCTCATCGCTTCCTTCAGGTTTTCTTTCATTTCGGAAGTGCTGCCTTTTACGGATACAAAGATATCGTAATCGCCTTCTGAAAGCGTCTTCAGGTACATCTCTGCGTTGTCGATGTATATGAGGCCAATCTCTTTTTTAATCTTTTCCGAATAAGCCGCTGTCTCCTCCCATTGCTTATCTTTTATGCTGGGTGCATTCTGCTCACTGATCAAAAGATTCCCCAGAAGGTCTGCGATTTTTGCAGCACCCCATATGTTGGCATGTCCCTCATCTTTATTGTCCACGGAAATGTCATAATTCATCGCTTTATAATATTTCAGTGTGTTCAGGTCATAAAAGGCCAGTCCATTCTCCTGCGCATATGACTTCGCAGCATTGTGGTCCTCCATCGACCACCCGCGGGCTGACGGAGTTTTTACCAAAACCAGCGTGATCCCATTTTCCTTACACAGAGCTGTTATCTTATCCATGTATTCTTTTGAAAGATCCGGCCACTGTGCTTCCTCTGCAGTCTCAGGCCAATACTCGAAGCCTGATCCTTCATCATTTTTCTTTCCGTCATCGGCTTCCCGAATCAGTTTATACTCCGTTTCTCCAAGGCGTTCCAATGTCGGCGCGTATCCTTTAAGCGCTCCTGTATCGCGGATCTCCGGAAGCGGGAAATCCTCTGCAGTCAGTTCATTCCATCTGCCGTGAAACCGCATATTCGGAAAAATGAAACTCTTAAAACTGAGTTCGGGATATTCTTCCACTGCTGTGCTGACTGCTTCCGCTTTATTCCGCGACCATTTCATGAAAGACAGGCCCTTCTGCACGGAAGCCTCATTCTCATTAGACCCGCCGGCATAATACAGTTCCTGGACGACTATCTTCGGTTTCTGTGTCTTAAGTGCCTCTTTCAGCCAATAATAACTGAGCCAAATGCTCTGCCGGCTGGTTCCCAGGTTATAGCTCCTGATCCCGCAGCGATCATAAAATTCCTGTGGTGAGAATCCGCAATATGAATGACTTGTTCCCAAGAACAATACATCCACAGTATCTTTTTCCATCTCATAGAATTCACTGTGCTGCACACTGGAATAATACGCCAGATACTCTTTTCCTTTGAGCGTCAGGATATTGCCGGTCCTTACTACGATCACAGCGACGAGAAAGCAGAATATCACTGTCTTCAATACACTGATAGTTTTCCCCCTCATCTTTTTAGAATCCTCCGTATATAAACGCCTGTGCATCATAGCCGAAGCCGTACGTACCGAACACCAGAATGACAGCTATACACACCAGGGCAAGACCCCATCGGATCGTGATATGCTGCTGCGAGATCCAGTTTCTCACTTCTGTCTTTTCCTGAGCTCTGCTGACTGTGAACAGTACGAAAAGAGCTGCCCCGAGCAGTTCCCACTGCTGATAGGGCATTATGGAAGTAAGCGCTCCGTTTAGAAGGATCCATGGATTATAAACTGTGAACATGGACCGGATCATATGAAGTCCGGCGCGCAGTCCCTCCGCCCTGAATATGATCCATGCGATCATTACCCAGAAAAAGGTGCCGATCGTACGATACAATTTCCATGCAAAAGTTCCCTTCGGAATTAACAACATCTCATACAGACGGTCTCTGCCTTCGCGGGTGATCGATCCGACTATCTGGTAAACAGCATGCAATAGACCCCAGAAAATAAATTTCACGCCTTCCCCGTGCCAGAACCCGCTGATAAGAAACGTGAGAAACAAATTAGTATACTTTCTCAGTTTCCCGGCGCGGCTTCCTCCCAGCGGTATATAGACATAGTCCTTCAGCCATGTGCTCAGAGAGATGTGCCATCTGCGCCAGAAATCCTGCACAGATACGGCAAAATAGGGATGATTAAAATTATCGATGATCTCAATGCCAAACAGTTCCGAAGCTCCCTGCGCGAGCGTCGTGCAGGATAAAAAGTCCGTATACAGCTGCAGGCTGTACAAAATTCCGGCAATCCAGATATATGCTCCCGCATACATCCTGTAATTGTCAAAGATCTCGTTAACCGCGACAGCCGCCTTATCCGCGATCATCAGTTTCAGGAAGAGCCCCCACAGGATCCGCTGGCTTCCCCGGACAATATTCTCCATACGAAAGCGGGTTCCGCCAAACAGCTGATCTCCCAGCTGCTCATAGCGGGGAATAGGCCCCTGGATGATCTGTGGGAAAAAGGAAATAAAGAGCGCGTATTTGAACAGATTGCGCTGGGCCGCGATCTTTTTTCTGTATACATCTGTCAGGTACGCGATGATCTGAAGAGTATAAAAAGACAGTCCGACAGGTACTATCAGAGAAAACCTTCCGGTATCCGGCGCAGGCAGAAAATCCCTTCCTTTAAACAGCAGAAGCGGCGCGGCTGTCAGAATGATGACCGCCCACAGCATAAAGAGCCGCTGTTTTCCCTCTTTGCTTCGTTCAATCAGCAGCGCTCCCAGAAAACTCAGAATAATCGTGGCCAAAAACAAGCATAACTGCATGATATCGGTTGAGACAAGACAATAAAAGACTGCACTGCCGATCAGCAGTGCAATCCATTGTTTTCCTTTGGGGATTATATAGTACAGAATCAGTGTCAAAAACAACAGCAAATAGTACTCTGTGCAAATATAATTCATGTATAAAAGTCTCCGCCACTATTCCTGCCTGCGTACTCGCCGCAGCCATCTCACTCACTGTCTTTTGGTGTCTCCGTCGGTTCCGCTTCCGTCACATCGGCAGCGACTGTTCCCGCCTTTTCGGACTTTGGCTCCGCCGCAGCCGGGTCCTTCCTCCCGAAGAGTCCCTTGCGCCCCTTACGCTTCGCTTCCTTCTCTTCTCTCTTTCTGGCGTCCGCCTCTGCCTTGGCCCTGGCCTTGGCGTTTACGATCTTCGCATATTCCGGATCCGACATCATCGCGATCCTCTTTGCTCTGCTCCTGCCAATAGCCCGGACGATCAGAACAATGATCACTGCCAGAATGATCAGATAAGGGAAGTTCCTTACAACAAACAGTATAATCCCTTCGCAGAAGTTTTTGAAACTGCTGATCGCGTCTTCAAACGCATATTTGAGTTCCTCGCCAAAGGTTGTGCTGCTCACTTCCTCCGTATAGCGCTTCACTTCCGTAAGTTCAATGTAAACCGTGGAGAACTCCACATCCTTGTCCATCTGAGCCAGATCTGTCTTGTAGACATTCAGCTGGCGCTCCACTTCCGAGAGTCTGGACTCTACAGTGATCATCTCCTCGATGGTCTGCGCCTTGTCCATCATCTCCAGAAGCCTTTCCTGCTCCTTCTCGAGCGACTTCTTGTAAGTCTCTTTGTTCGCGTATACCTGACTGATATTTTCAGCGTTGACAGAGCGGTTCATGACTTTTCCGTCTCCGCTCAGAGAATTAATGAAGTCCTCAAACTTCTCGGAGGGAATCCTCGCAGTGATACTCAGATAGCGCGTGTTGCCCGAACCGCCGCTGCGGTTGTACCAGTAGTAATCGTTGTCGCGCTCGCTCTCAGCTTCCGAGAATCCTCCGGCGTCCTTGATCTTCTTGCGGATACTGGCCGCGGACTTTTCATATTCCAGTGTCTGGATACTCAGATTGCCTGTGTAGACGATCTTCTGGCCGTCCTGCGCGCGCAGCGCCGATTCCGTTGAACCGCCCGATCCGCTGTCCGCCTTATAGTCCTCACCCTCTGCCGTCTGCGCGGCTTCCTCTGCGGCGTAAGCGTCTCCGGCATAAGATTCGTAGGCATAATCGCCCGCCGCTCCGGCCTCCTCTTTATAAGAGGCGCTGTTCGTGCCCGATGAACCGCCGCAGGCGGTCAGACACAGAGACGCCGCCAAAACAGCGGCTGCCGCCAGTTTAAACTTTTTCATAATGATCCTCCCTTCAGCGGAATAGGGCTTTGACCTCCTCGTAATCCGCCTGTGAAATCTTCATCACAACCCCGGGAATATTGTCCATGCTGACGTACGCGTTTTCATAAAAGACTGCTCTGTGAACTTCCCCGTTCTTCTTCGTGAGATATACGTAGTAAGTAGCCTCACCGGTGGCAGCAAATACCTTCGGAGTCGGTTTTCCTTTTGAAAAAGCTTCCGAAAGAGCTTTCTCTCCTTCCTCGGTATACTCCGGCACCAGGCGGCTGCCGCCGTTTGCCTCGTCCTCGACCGAGATGATCTCAAGGCTTACATAGTCTCCTTTGAGATCTCCGAGCATGTCCACCGCCGTCTTATTGCCGAAAAAGCTGCCGGCTGCTCTGTTTTCCGCGACCTCGGAGGATTCCTCAGCCTCCGCCTCATTCGAATCCCGCTGGTCCGAGGAAGCTTCCGCCTTCTCTGACGCTTCTTCCGCCCGCATCACCGCGGATTCCTCCGCCTGCTCTGCCGCAGCTTCTTCCGCCTGCATCGGCTCGGCAATACTGCTCTCCTGTGTCGAAGCTATACGGTTTCTGATGTCGGAGAGGTTACGGATCCCCAACAGGTCCCTGGCCATAAGAAACAGGAAAACAACGACTGCCGTCGACATCGCGACCACCGTGAAGCGGTAGATCTCCGCTCCCACGCTTCTTCTGCTCTTTCTCTTTTTTGTCCTTTTTGCGGCTTTTCCGGAGGAAGGCTTTTCCTGAGAACTGCGCACTCTCCGGTCACTTCGGGCGATCAGTTTATCGTCGATGCCGCCCACCGCTTCAAATAAGTCCTCCGCTCTCATTCGATAAATTCCCCCTCTTTAAGATACTTCCGAAGTTTCTTCCTGATCCTGCTCAGGCTTACTGTGACGTTGTTCTCAGTCATCTGATACCGCCTGGCAATGGCAGGGATCTCCTCTGCAAAAAAGTATCTTCTCACAAACAGATCGCACTCCCTTGCGGGCAGCTGCTCTGCAAACCGGTTGATGGCTTCCTTCAGCTCAGCGGCCATATAGGCCTCCTCGGCGTTCCAGTTTCCCGACATGTCCGCGCACTCCGCCAGCTCATCGAGCACAGCTTCCATAGCGCCGCTGCCCCTTTTCGCCGCACTGCGCGCCCTGTAGCGGTCAAAAGCCAGATTTCGCGTTATTTTGGCAAGAAACGCGCGCAGCACGGAAGGCCTCTTCGGAGGCATTGAGTTCCAGGCGCGCAGCCAGGTATCATTGACGCACTCTCTTGAGTCCTCGACATCGTTCAGGACATTGTACGCCACTGTGTGACAATATTTCCCATATTTTTGATCCGTCTCGACGATGGCCTGTTCGTCCCTCTTCCAGTACAGATCGATAATTGCGGTATCTTCCATGGATTTTCCCTTTTAGGCCGGCGCTCCCGCGCCGCTTATACTATAGATGACGCTGAGGCAGGTGAAGTCTTACAAATCGGTTGACATTTTATTACGTTTTGTGTGAGCCGGGCCTATCGCCCCTCAGAACAGTTTAACATATCCTTCCAGCGAATCCGCTTTAACTTTCAGCGGCTTGCATCTGCTGTTGACATGGATCACGCAGGGATACTTGCTGTTCTTGGCCTCCTGGATCATATTCGCCCCGGCGATGTTGCCGTCGAAAGCGATCAGTCTTGAGGGCCTTCTCTTAAAGATCTCATAGGCGAAACTTTTGTAAGTACCCATCGGCACAGGTTCAATAGAGACCCTGATCCCGACTCTCGCGCCGCGGAGTTTGCGGTACTCAGGCTCTGTGATCATGGACGGGACCATGGCGAAGATCTCAAACCTGCCGCGATTTTCTTTCACCAGATACTGTTCGTAGCCGCGCAGCGAATGTCCGATCACGAAGAAAGTCTTCTCCGGATCTTCATTTGCCAAAATATCGTCGATCCTCTTCTTATTCTCCGCAGTCATCTTCACTCTGTGGCTGTCATGGCTGAAACTCCCGCCGACGATCACGACCGGGATCTTGTCCGGAGGCATCTCTCTGATCTGGTCCTCAAGCGCTTCCGTAGCGCGGAGCGAGCGCTTTCCGATCAGGGAGAGCTCTGTCTCTTCCGTATTTCTCTCTGCCTTTGTTCCGGCACTTTGTTTATAAGCCGCGCATTTGGCCTCGAAAGCTTTCAGGCTCCTGTGCAGGACCCTGTCCTCGCACGCTCTCATCATATGCATCTCTTCATCGCTCAGTTCCAGCATCTTCTCCAGAGAGAGCTGCTCGTCGATGGAATCGCTTCCATACAGGGCGCCTCCGTCCGTTCCCTGCACACACCCGATCCCAAGCGCAAGATACTGCCTGAGAGGATGTCTCTTCATACTGCTGAGATTGTTGAGACGAACATTTGAGGTGATCTGAAACTCCAGCACAGCGCCGCTCTCTTTCAACTCACTGATCAGGGCCTTTCCCTTCGCTCTCCGAAGATCCGGCGTGTAGAGCCCGTGGCCGATCCTCACATGCGGCATCTTCTGCCCCGGAGCCAGCGCCTCCTTCACGCACTTCAGGCTGTTCGCTATGTTATCCTGCAGTCCGTCGTTCTCGCCCGCGTGGATCCTGATCACAAATCCCGGATCCGCCTGCGCGATCTTCACCAGTTCGTGCAGCACCGGCGCAATATCCCTTATATCGTTGAGCTCCTCGCCGATGATATCGCTCCCCGCCACATAGGGATCCGCGATGATCTCCCGCAGCGTCTGCAGATTCTCCCGGAAATAATCTCCCGTCTCCACCTGATCCTTCACGATCGTCAGCGGAATGCGCCGGATCGCAGCCAGAAACCGCAGAAGCACGCCCGTCTCCTTGGTGACTGCCGGCATGACGGCGTGGACCTGCGCCAGCATCGCGGGGGCTCCCTCTCTTTTGACCAGAGTCGTGTCCGATATCTCAGCGTAGCAGACGCCCTGCTTCGCGTAACTGCGGGCGATCCACAGGAGCTTGTCCTGGAATAATGTGTTCTCTCTGTACGCCGGGTTCTCCCGGTCCTTCAGGATCTGCTGCACCGCGGAGCGGATATCCGAATCTGGGATCGCGGTTATTTTCTCCATTTCAAGTTCGATCCTGTCCTCCGCCTCCTGTCCTTTACAGAAAACATAGCGGTACAGATAGACCTTCTCCAGATTCGTAAAGACAGCCTGTCCGTCCTTGAGGATCGACAGTGAGCTTCTTATTCTCGGAATGTTGTACTCCGCGTCCTCAGGATCGTTCAGGATCAGGTCCGCAAAGTTCAAAAACGTATTGTCATCGATTCTTCTGTCAAGGTACTTGCCTATAAGGCCGCAGTCCTTGTATTTCTCCTCCGACACTGCCCGGCGCGCGGCGAGCTTCTCCTTCTGCTCCTTCGAGCAGCGCAGTCCCAGTTTCTTAATATAGTAGAGGGGATAGCGGATCTGATGGCAGATCCCCAGCGCGATCAGTATGTCCGGGTGAAGATTCGCGTTCATGTGCGTGTGCAGATCCGTGCGGAACTTGTTCTCGCTGCGGATGTACGTCTTCACGATCGTGCGCTTCTCATCAAGACGATAGTCCTTGGTCTGGCTCATCAGTGTCTTGGAAATAGCCGGAATGTGCGCCTTTGTCTCCACCCGCCCGTCCGGGTAGATATTGGCCACCTTCGTGTCCCCCAGCCTGAAAACATAGATCAGCCTGTTATAGCCGTCGATGTAACTGGGCACTGTCCCGCGTATGACCAAAAGCCCATTCTTTCCCTCCGACAGCGGCAGCCCGCAGAGCTCCGCGAGGTTCCGGATCAGATTTCCGGTTCCGTGGTTGGGGGTAGACAGCACAAAGTGCATGGTGCCCCTGCCTTCCTCCCGGTACAGGTCCACGATCATATCTTTCTCTTTATCCAGGTAAAAGCGCTGAAACCACTTCACGGCTTAAAAGTCTCCTTGTCGGTCGTTATAATTGCTTAGTGTCTAATTATAACACATAAACGCCGGGATCTAGTGAAATGGAAACAGGTGGAAATGCTTTATAACTGCGCAAAAAGGCCCCCGGCATTTCGCCGGGGGCTTTTCCTGTCTTTTTTATTCCGTATCAGTTACTCCGCATAGATGACATACGCCTCATACGGCTCCAGTATCCCGTCCAGAATATTGTTGTTATCAAGGTTCCGGATCAGTACCTTTCCCTCGCGGAATTCTTCGTCAGGCATGAACTCTCTCTCATGGTCGGAGAAGTTGCAGACCACAAGGAGTTTGTGACCGTCCAGTTCCCTTGTATAGACGTAGAGATCCGGATCCTCCGCCATCTGCAGTTCGTAGCGGCCATAAACGATGATATCGTAGGTGTGGCGCAGCTCGATCAGTTTCTTATAGTAGTTAAAGACAGAGTCTTCGCGGATCACCTGATCCGCCGCGTTGATCTTAACATAGTTCGGGTTCACAGCGAGCCAGGGGGTTCCTGTCGTAAAACCTGCGTTCGCCGAGTCATCCCACTGCATGGGCGTGCGGGCGTTGTCGCGGCTCTTGTTCGCGATCTTAGGGAAGATCTCCTTGGGATCCCATCCCATCTTCTCTGTGAGCTCATAGTATGCATTGATAGACTCCAGGTCGTTGAAATCCTTTACCGTGCGGAAAGGATAGTTGACCATTCCGAGTTCTTCGCCCTGATAGACATAGGGTGTTCCCTGCATCATATGGAGGCATGTGGCGATGCACTTGGCGGATACCTCGCGCAGTTCGTCTGAAGGGTCACCGAGGCGGTTGATGACACGCGGCTGGTCGTGATTGCAGAAGTACAGGCTGTTCCACGCAACCCCGTCGAGGCCTTTCTGCCATTTGGTCAGGTTCTCCTTGAGAGGGACGAGCGGCATCTTCCTTGTGGACCACTTGAACTCCGCGTCACCGTCGAGGCCGACATGTTCAAACTGGAACACCATATTCAGCTCTGTGCCCTCGCTGTTCGCGTATTTTTTGGCCTCCTCCAAAGTGACGCAGGCCGTCTCGCCGACAGTCATGATGTCATACTTTGAGAGGACTTCGCGGTTCATCTCCTGCAGATACTCGTGGACATGCGGGCCGTTTGCCGTGCAGCCGCAGTCTCCGTAGAGCTCATTCATGAGCGGCGCGTCAGGCAGGCCTGCCGGCTTGGAGATCAGGCTGATCACGTCCATGCGGAAACCGTCGATGCCCTTTTCACACCAGCGGGTCATCATGTCGAAGACCTCTTTTCTCACCACCGGATTGTCCCAGTTGAGGTCGGGCTGCTTGGGGGAGAACAGGTGCAGGTAGTACATGTCCGTCGTCTCATCGTACTTCCAGGCAGAGCCGGAGAACCAGGATCCCCAGTTATTGGGCTCTCTGCCGTCCTTCCCTTCCCTCCAGAAATAGTAATCCCTCTTGGGATTGTCCTTTGAGGAGCGGCTCTCAAGGAACCATTTGTGTTCGTCGGAGGTGTGGTTGACCACGAGGTCCATCACGATTTTGATCCCGCGGGCATGGGCTTCGGCCAGCATCCTGTCAAAATCCTCCATGGTTCCGAACTCGTCCATGATCGCCTCATAATCGCTTATGTCGTAACCGTTGTCGTCGTTGGGCGATTTGTAAACGGGGGAAAGCCAAATGACATCGATCCCCAGGTTCTTAAGGTAATCCAGCTTGGAGGTGATCCCGTTCAGGTCTCCGATCCCGTCTCCGTTGCTGTCCGCGAAACTGCGGGGATAAATCTGATAAATCACACTTTCTTTCCACCAGGTCTTCTTCATAAGCGCCTCCTTGCTTAAATGCCAGAAAACATGTTTCCCGTAAAACTCACTCCGGAAGTCTTCCGTACAGGGCCGTCAATTCCGCGATCCTTCCTGACAGTCTTCCGTTCAGGGCTTCCTTCTTCACTCTCCACTTCCAGTTCTTGCCGTTTGTGGAAGGCTGGTTGATCCGAGCCCTGTTGTCCAGCCCCAGATAGTCCTGCAGCGGAATGATGCAGTAGTCCGCTACACTGCTGAAGGCTGCTATGATCATCTTCTCCACGATCTCCTGCGGATCTTTGGTGCGCACATCAAGGTAATCGCAGACCTGCTTTCTCTCGACCGGCAGGATGCTGTCGATCCAGCCCCGCAGCGTCTCATTGTCGTGTGTGCCTGTGTAGACCACGCAGTTGTTCTTATAGCGATAGGGCAGATACTCCATAGCTCCCGAGGAATCTCTTGAGTCGAACGCGAACTCCAGCACCTTCATGTTGGGGAAGCCTGTGTCGCGCACAAGCTGGCGCACTGTCTCGGTAACGTACCCCAGATCCTCCGCGATGATCGGCGTCTCTCCAAGAGCAGCCTTAATCGCATCGAAGAGGTCTGTGCCCGGTCCCTTTTCCCAGTGGCCCGATGCCGCCGTATCCGACTCAGCAGGGATGGCAAAATATTCATCAAACCCGCGGAAATGGTCGATCCTGATGACATCGTACAGCTCCTTGCACTTGGCAATACGGCGGATCCACCAGTCATAGCCGGTTTCCTTGTGCTTCTCCCAGTTATACAGGGGATTCCCCCACACCTGTCCCGTGGCGGAGAAACCGTCCGGAGGCACGCCCGCGATCATGCGGATGCGGCCCCTCTCATCGAGCTGGAACAGTTCCCTGTGAGCCCAGAAATCAGAACTGTCCGCAGAGACATAGATCGGGATATCTCCGATAATAGAGATTCCTTTTTCTGACGCGTAGTCCTTGAGTTTCTTCCACTGCCTTGCGAACTCGAACTGCAGATACTCATAAAACCCGATCTCGTCCTGAAGTTTTTCTGACCACTCTTTTACTGCTTCGGCTTTATAGTCGCGGATATCAGGCTCCCAGCCGCTCAGTCCGGCTCCTTCGTGCACTTTTTTGACCGCCATAAAGAGGGCGTAGTCGCGCAGCCAGAATTCGTTGTCCTTTTGGAAATCGGCAAATTCCTGTGTATCCTTATGTCCGCTTCTGAGATAAGCCTTCCTGAGAAGATCCCGGCGGCCGTTGTAGAGCTTTCCGTAGTCCACTTCCAGTCCGTCGCCGAAATCCACCTCGTCACATTCCTTCTTTGTGAGCAGTCCCTGTTCGATCAGGTCCTCAAGGCTGATCAGATACGGATTCCCCGCAAATGTCGAGAAGGACTGATAAGGCGAGTCTCCATAGCCGGTAGGACCAAGCGGCAGGATCTGCCAGTAGGTCTGTCTCGCTTCCCCAAGAAAATCCACAAACTTATACGCTTCCTCCGAAAAGCAGCCGATCCCGTATTTGCCGGGCAGACTGAATATCGGAAATAAAATTCCGCTTGTACGCATAACTCCTCCTTGCTGAAACTTATTCCTCATTTCCCTCAGTGTCATCCTCCGGAAGTACCCATGGCCTGTCCTCGTCCTCCCTCTTCCCGATCATCTTTTCAAACACCGGCCTGTACAGCAGCGCACACAAGTAAGCCGGGAGCGAAAGTCCGAGCAGGAAGAACAGCGGCATAAGCCTTGAGACATTCGCGAACAGGTAAGGGATCGCCACCGTGATCGCAGCCATCAGGATCGTCCGGGGCAGATATGCCGCAGCCAGGATCACCGCGTTCCTGAACACTGCGCCTGTGGAATACACGAACCTCGCTGTCAGCGGAATCGCGTACACATAGACAGCCGCAACCACAAAAGCTCCCACGTAGATCGGGATCAGCATCGCACGGGGAAGACCGAGCTGCCCGCCTGCGATGATCCGCTGGTCCGCGTACAGAAATGCCGCAGCCGCCAGCAGGATCAGCCATACCGGCGTGGCATTCCTCAGGTTTTCCCTGAATCGCTTCCAAAATTCCTGCAGCAGCCCGCCGCCCCTATCCTCGATCATCTCCATGATCACATAGTGCATTGCCGCGAGGGACGCGCCTGCCGTCACTATCGGAATACAGAAGATCACTGTCAAAATATTGAGAAACACCAGCGTGCTCAGGTCGCTGATCGCGCGCATCACCGGTCCTTCCTGTCCAAACAGATTCCTCATATGTCCTTAACCTTACTATCACAATATTTTGCCCCTGCGACCGGGGCTTTTTTAAAAAAGAGGCTGCACCCGGTTTCGGCACAGCCTCTTTGAGCCATTTCAATAAATATGCATATACGGTACAGGCGATACAGGCATCAGCCCTTGACCGCGCCTTCGACCATGCCGTTCATGATCTGCTTCTGGCCGATCAGGAAGATGACGACCATAGGGATGATCGCCAGCAGGGCTGCCGTCAGGATCAGGTCCCACTGCTTGACATAAGAGCCGACGAACGCCTGCACTGCTACGGGCAGGGTCTTGACCTTGCCGTTCTGGCCCAGCATCAGGGAAGGAAGCAGGTAGTCGTTCCAGATCCACATGCCGTTCAGGATCGTGACTGTCGTGATGACGGGGGTCAGCAGCGGAAGGATGATCTTGAAGAAAGTGCCTTCCGGTGAGCAGCCGTCGATCGCAGCCGCCTCCTCAAGGTCATAAGGCACACCCTTGATGAAGCCGGTCAGGATGAATACAGTCATGGCTCCGCCGAATCCGCAGTAAGCAAATACGATGCCCGGGATCGACTGCAGCATGCTGATGCCGATGAACTTGCCGACATCACGGAATGTGGAGATCAGGGGCAGCATGACGACCTGGAAGGGGATGATCATGGATGCGATGAACACCATGTAGATCACTGTAGCCCAGGTGGTCTTGTTGTTGCGGCTGATGACCCATGCGGCCATGGCGCCCAGGACTGCCAGCAGTACCAGCGAGACGATCGTGATGACTGCGGAGGTCCCGAATGCGTACCAGAACTGAAAGTTCGAGTTGTTGATGACTGCGTTCAGGTTCTTCATCAGCTGTCCGAAGGACGCTCCCTTAAACGCTACGGGGCTCTCGACGATGGAGGCCTGCGCCTTGAAGGAGTTGAGCACTACCAGGAAGAACGGGAACAGGACGTACAGGGCGATGATGACACCGACGCCTGTCAGAATATAGGATTTTGTTCTTTTTTCCTTTCCTACCATTACAGTTCCACCTCCTTCGAGTTAGAGATACGGACCTGGACGAGGGATACGCATGCCAGGATGATGAAGAACAGCACAGCCTTGGCCTGGCCGAGGGAGTAGTTGTTCTTGGACACTGCAGTGTTGTAGATGTTCAGGGCGAGCATCTGGGTACCGTTGGTCAGGTATGCGCCCATGAAGTTGGGGACGGATCCGGTACCGCCGGTCAATGCCAGGTTGACGTCGAACTGCTTGAACGCGCTTGTCAGGGTCAGGAATGTGCAGATCGTGATCGTGGAAGCGATCATCGGGATCTTGATCTGGAACAGCGTCTGCTTGGCGTCCGCGCCGTCGATGGAAGCCGCTTCCAGTACATCCTTGGGGACCTGTGTAAGGCCGGTGATGTAGATCAGCATGATATAACCGGCGTACTGCCAGATATAGACGATGACGATGGCCAGCATCGCTGTCTTGGTCTGGACAAGCCAGGATATTTTCGTGATACCTATCAGAACGTTATTGAATACGAACTGCCAGATATAACCCAGGACGATACCGCCGATCAGGTTGGGCAGGAAGTAAGCCGCTCTGAAGAAGCCGTCGCCCTTAAGTCCCGACGTGCACAGCAGCGCCAGAAGGAAAGCGACGAGGTTGACAAGGACCATGTTGATGACAACGAATACGAAGGTCATCAGTACAGACCAGATGAAAGCCGGATCCTTGAACATGGCCGCGTAGTTCGCAAGTCCCACGAACTTTGTGAACTGGATGCCAGTCCAGTCAGTCATGGAGTAGAAGATACCGAGGACCAGCGGGATGATGACTGTGACAACAAATGTGAAGAGAAGCGGGAACAGGAAGATTACATAAACGATCTTCCTGTGGTGCTTCAGCGTCGGGAACAGGTATACGCCGAGCACAAAAGCCAGCACGCCGATCACCAGCAGCGGACCTCTGAAGGATGCCTTGTTTCCCATGAAATCGAGTGCAAGTGCGGCAATCGTCATGATTGCGCCGGCCGCCATGAGGATCATCGAAAGACCCTTGGAGCCCGCAGTGTTCGTTTTCATATAGTGATTCCCCCCTATAAATAGCAATATAGGGGCGGCGACAGGCGCCGCCCCTGCTTGTTCAAAGTTTCCTGCCATGCAGAACTGTCCGTCTGCGGAGTCAGATCATGCAATTACTGTGCGTAGTAAGCTGCAATCTGCTGGGAAACAACCTGTGTGAAGGTAGCTGCATCCGGGATGTTGCCCAGAGCGTAGTCAAGATAGAGCTGGCCGAGGACGTTCTGGTCCAGGGAAGCCTTGTTCTTGAGCCAGTGCCAGGAAGAGGTCTTGCCTGCCGCTGTGAAGTCTGTGATGGTCTGAGCGAAAGGATCATTAGCAACATACTTGCAGCTCTTGAAGGGGCTGATGAAGCCTGCATCTTCTACAAGGAACTTCTGGCCTTCGTCGCCTGCGAGCCATGTAAGGAAGTCCTTAGCCTTCTGTGTGTTGTCGTTCTCGAATACTGCCCACCAGGAAGGAGAGTTGGTCAGGATGGTGTCGATGCCTTCCTCGAATGCGTAAGGGATCATACCAACCTTGAAGCTGCCTGCTGCCTCATACTGCTCTTTGTCGTCGCTGGTCATTGTAGCGCCGATCCAGGAACCCTGGGTTACGAACGCATACTTGCCGGATGCGAAGCCGAGGATCTGCTGATCATAAGTTCCGGAAGTAAGAAGAGCGGGATCGGAATACTGGTTGAACAGTGCGACCATCTCCGCATATTTCTGGAAACGTGCTTCATCGATCTTGCCTTCGGCGAGCAGGTCGCTGTATGTGGTGTCGTCTCTGGAGAGACCTGCATCAAGGTAGTTTGCAAAGCTGTGGGAGCCGGTGGACCAGTACAGATCCTTCGCCTCGCAGCACCAGCCGATAACTGCCGTAAGTCCGAGCTCATCCTTCTTGGCATCAAGAGTCTCGAAAGCTGCCTTCATGCTCTCGGGGCCTGTGATGGAAGCGGGATCGATGCCGGCTTTCTCGAGGATATCAGCATTGTAAGCAAGGCCGATGGCTTCTGTTGTGTAAGGGAAGCCGATGATCTTGCCGTCTGCATCCTTATAGCCTGCATCTGTGTCAGCTGCCCAGGGCTCATTACTCAGGTCAGCAAGCTTGCCGGTCCAGTTGCCGAAGTCCGCGTCGGAACCGCAAACAAAGATGTCGGGCATGTTGTCAGCCTGGAAATAGCCCTTGAGGGTATCCTGGATGTTAACGCCGCCGCCCATGGACTCGATCGCCACGGTAACGCCGGTCTCGGCCTTGTAAGCCTCAGCTGCTGCCTTCAGAGCTGCATCAACTTCGATCTTGCCGTTGACAAGACGGATGTCGCCTTCGCTGGAAGCTGCGGGAGCTGCTGCTTCCTCAGTCTTCGCCGCATCACCGGCTGCTGCGTCGCTGCTGCCGGATGAGCTGCTGCCGCCGCATGCCATGAGGCCCATGGCCATTGCAGCAACAAGTGCCACTGCTAAGAGTTTCTTTTTCATGTTTTCCTCCTTGTAAAAATAACTTTTACCTCCGCGCCAGTACTTATTTAATACTTTAGCGCATAAGTTTACATTAGAATTGTATCATTTCTCTCCAATTTAACAAGTACTTTTTTTGTCCGTTGACCATAAATTACATCATTATTCCTAATTTTCAGCAAAATACACAAGTTTTCTTGTAATCTCCGTGCAAGAGGTCCCCCGCACATTTTCACTTAATCGATTTAGTCCAATAAACTGGCCCACAATAACAGCCCGGCTCCTTTTGGAGCCGGGCTGTGCCGTTCATTATTCCGCCGGGGTCTGCAGCTTCAGTTTATTTTTTTTACAGTATCCCGGATCTCCAGACGCGTCTCGAGCCGCACATCCTTCGAGACAGGCTTTACGCCCCGGATCAGGCCGATCAGGATCTCCGCGGCGACTTTTCCTTTCTGAGTGGCGTCCTGATGGACCGTAGTGAGTCTGGGCGTGCAGACTCTTGAATAGAGGTTGTCGTCAAATCCGATGATGGAAATATCTTCGGGGATCCGGAACCCCCTGTCCTTAAGCGCAGCCATTATGATCACGGCGTAAATATCCGAACAACAGAACAGCGCCGTATAATTGCGTGCTTTCCGGCACAACTTCTCAATATTCCGATCAACGCTCTCTTTGGTAGGCTTAAACAAAAAGAAATCTCTGTCGCTGTATTCGATACCGGCTTCCTTAAGGGCCCGCCGGTATCCCCAGAACCTCGCCCTGTCGACGCCGACCCTGTTGTCTGTTAAGAATCCGATCTTCCGGTGACCGTTTTCAATCAGATACTTCACTGCCCGGCAGGTTCCCTTCTCATCATCCAGGCCCACGTTGATAAAGTCGTCGCTCTTTTCACTGCTGTAAGTATCGATACAGACGATCGGCTTGTGATATTTTGCCGCGACACGGTTTCCGTCGTCGTCCATCATGGAAAACAGGATCAGGCCGTCCACGTTCCAGATCGAGATGTGCTGGATGATCTCCGCTATGTCGTCGGAGATGTAAAGCATCATATAATAGCCTGCTTCGCGCACCGCCCTCTCAATTCCCCCGATCATCTCCGCCACGAACGGATCGCTCAGGATGTTGTCGCTGTACCAGAGCCGGAAGTCGAGCGTTTTGAGCACTACTCCGATGATCTTGGACTGTCCCTGCGCAAGGTTGCGGGCGTTGATGTTGGGAACATATTCAACTTCCTCAAGAAACTTCTGCACGCGCGCGATCGTCTCCGCGGAGACTTCCTTTGTCTTTCCGTGGATGACATTCGACACGGTCGTTGTGCTCAGCCCAAGTCTTGATGCGATTTCTTTGATTGTGATCATTGCATACCCCTCCGGGTGAGTTTCTCCTTCTCACCGTAACCATTATAACAAACAAAAGGTGTTCCATCCGTTTTTTCTTGTTATTTTCCGACGGTTATGCTATTTTACAGTATCGTAGAAATCGGTATGTTTATCACGATGAAAGAAGGTTAACACAACACATTATGAGCAAAATATCAAAGAAAACCGCTTATATCACTCAGGCGGCCCTCATTGCCGCGCTTTATACAGTCCTGACCATGGTCGCCGCCGGGTTCGATCTGGCGAGCGGCGCCATACAGGTCCGTTTTTCAGAGGCTCTTACGATCATGCCTTTCTTCACTCCCGCCGCGATCCCGGGTCTGACGCTCGGCTGTCTTCTCAGCAATATCCTGACCGGATGTGTGCTTCCTGATGTTATTTTCGGAACCCTCGCGACACTGCTCGGGGCCTTGGGATCCTGCGCGCTTCGTAAAAACCGCTTCCTATGCGCGATCCCTCCCATTGTCTCCAACGCTCTGATCATCCCGTTTGTTCTGACCTACGCCTATCACATCCCCGGCGGCATTCCTTTCTTTATGCTTACTGTCGGTTTGGGCGAACTGATCTCCTGTATGGGCCTTGGGCAGCTCCTTCTTCAGGTGTTGCTGCCTTTCCGCGGAAGGCTCTTTAATCCCGATAATATCGCATGATCCGCGCGGGCTTTTCCGCGCGCAAAAAAAGGTGCTGTGAAGATAGATATGCGGCTGGCTTCCGCTGATCTTCACAGCACCTCTTTTTTATTATCTTCTCCTGCTTCTGCTGCTCTCCCTCTTCTCCTGGGCGATCCTGGCTCTCAGCCGTCCCGCTTTACTCCTTTGGACAAAAGCATACCAAAGCAGCGCCGCGCTGATCACAACGACAACTCCCGCGAGGATCGCTCGAATAGTTCTCCACTTAGGAGTCTTGTAGTCCAGCGTCGTTTTCGTTCCGATCCCGTTCATCGCATTGCTCCGGGAAATTGTCTGCAGGATTCTACCCGCGGCTGTGCGGAAGCGCGCCCGGACGCCATAGGTCAGCTGTCCTCCCCGCAGCTTATAGTTATTGTTGGAAGTGTTCTGCCACAGATCCGTTCCCGCTTCCAGACCCTCCAGAATATCCGCGTATTCGTCCGCTCCGCCGATGATCCGGTCTGTCATTACGATCCCTGAAAAGCCCCACTCGTCCCGCAGGACTTTGGTCAAAAGTCCGCTGTGTCCGCCGCACCACCTGGGTCCCACGCGGTTCATGCCGGCCATGACGGCCTTCATTCCGGATCCTCCGTCCCTCAGCGCGATCTCAAAGGGGCGCAGATACAGTTCTCTCAGCGCCTGCTCCCCTGCCATTACTGCCACGCCGGTATAATTGGTCTCCTGATCCGCCAGGACCATCCTTCCGAGCACAGGTATGACGCCCTTTCCGCCCAGGCCCCGGCATAACGCCGCCGCCATGCTGCCTGTCAGGAAGCTGTCCTCCGAGAAACTGTCGCCGTTACTTCCTCCCATGGCCGTCCGGTGGAGATTGAGGAAAGGCATCTGCCAGAAAGTGACGCCTGCGTGGAGAGCCTCCTCTCCGATCATCTGTCCCATCTGCAGGATCAGCTCCGTATTCCAGGTCGACGCAAGGACCGCGGCTGACGGATATCCGAATTTGTCCGCGGAGATCATGGCCTGAGGAGAGATACAGGAGATCACCTCATTCACAACGCCGCCTCCCTTTCGGACAAGAGAATAGGTCTCCCTCCAGGTCAGCTGGTCCAAAAGGCTTCCCCATCGGTAATCGTCGAAGGCTGTCTCCCTCAAAGAAACAAGACCTGCGTTTTTCTCCCCGTGGGCTTTGTTGTAAACAGGCGCCTCCGCCTTAGTGTCTTCCTTGCTGCTGACCTTAAGCAGATCCTGGAAAGAAGCCGGCGCCGAATAGGAACCGCCGTTCCAGGTTACGGGCCAGGTGCTTCCCCACAGACTCCTTGTGAGCTGGCGGTAATCAGTATCATAAGCCGCGGGATCCGCTTCTCTGAACACACGGCTGATCTCATATCCGGTCTGAGACGACACAGCATAGCTGCCGGTGTCCCTGACAAGATCCGCCGTCTCAACAAGGCCTCCGTCACCACTGCCGCTGAAAGCCTCGGAACCGCCTTTCATCTTAAACATGAGTATATTGTTGACCGCTCTGTGGGAGTCCTGGGCCGCGGTCACCAGATAGGTCCCGCCGTCTATGATATATGTCCCCCTGCCGGCCGCGTCAAAGGACTTGAAGGCCTCTTCGCCCAGCACTATTTTGACCCTTGCGGATTCGCCCGGTTCGATCTCCTTCGTCTTGACAAAGGCAGCGAGCTCCACGGAGGGGATTTCCATTCCATTCTTTTCCGCGTACTGGGAATACGGCTTCTGGATATAGAACTGTACGATCTCCCTGCCTGCCCTGTCTCCGGTATTATGGACACTTACCGAAACCTCATAGCCCTTCTTGCCAAGCTCCATCGTCATATCCCTGAGCTCGAAGTCGGTGTAGGAAAGGCCGTATCCGAAAGGAAAGGCGACTTCTTTGTCGTAGTCGAAAGCGATCCGGGAGGACGTCCCCAGAACGGTGTCCTCATAGCGGGTCTCATAGTAGCGGTACCCTGCATAGATCCCCTCGGCGTATACCAGATACCTGTCGCCGTACTTCACCTTGCTGTTCCTGATCTCGTAATCCCCAAGATTTGCCGCTGCCGGGGCGTTCAGGCTGTTATATACAAGCGTATCCGCAAGTCTGCCGGAGGGATTGACGCTGCCGCTGAGCACTTCCGCGACAGCTGTCATGCCGTTTGTGCCGAGCGCGCCGGTCCAAAGGCAGCCGTCGATCCCGTACTCCTCCAAAAATCCCATTTCCATTGGATTTTCGGTATTGAGCACCACGATCACCTGCTCAAAACGCTCCCCGACATAGGCGAGCAGTTCCTTCTCTTCTTCCGTCAGCTGCAGGGCTTTCGCTCCGGCAGCGACCGGCTCTCCACTCTCTTCCGCTTCCACATAGGCGGGTTCGAACAGATCTGCAGGGCCTGCTCCGCGGCTGATCACGACTACTGCCGCCTCGGAATACTCTTCCATGCTCTTCTCCACGCTCCCCGAAAAGGAGTTCCGTCCCCCTCTCTGCGTGAAATTCCACAGTTTTTCATTGACGCGGATCTTTTCCGCCTCCAGCGCGTCCTTCAAAGATACGGAAGAGGCCGCCGTTTTCTCATCGCAGTAAACCGGATTCACCGCGCCTTTCCCGAAGACGCTGACCATTGCCCCTTTGCGCAGAGGAAGCACTTCATCGGCGTTGCGCAGCAGAACGATCCCTTCTCTCTGGATCCGTTTAGCCAGCTCCGCGCTGTCCGTCCTCAGTTCCGCGACGTCCTCATACTCAGATGCAAAATACTGCGGGCCTTCCTCTCCGGTCACCGCGTAGTTGCTCTGCCCCAGCGCGAGCCGGATCGCCTGTTCATTGTCTGAGGAGACTTTGAACCCGGCAAAGGTAACAGCGAGTATCAGCAATGCCATAAGGGCGCCTGTCACGCTGTTTCTGCGAAGGCGTCCGACCCTGCTCTGCATCCTGCGGTGCCGCTGCTCCATCTTCGCGGAAGCCGCGGGCGCGGTTTCCAGCTCTGTGTCTATCCTGTTCGGTCCTGAATTGTCTATCCTTTTATTCTTCATAGAGTATCCGGTCCGCTCCTTTTTGTTATCTTTATATGTACTCATTGTAATACGAAAACTGTCTTTTTTCTTCATAAATATACTACACTTCCCTTGCCGCCGCTTCGGCATGTTATAATACAGGGCAGAGCATATTTTTCAGAGGAGAATATCATGATTTATTGTGTAGAAGACGACAACAGCATCCGGGATCTGATGATCTACACACTGACCATCGCCGGCTTTGAGGCGAAAGGCTTTGCCGACAGCGCCTCTTTCTGGAAAGAAATGCAGACGGGACGCCCCGAACTGATCCTTTTGGACATCATGCTCCCCGGCGAAGACGGGATCTCGATCCTCAAAAAACTGCGGTCCTCCCCTACGACAGCAGCCCTTCCGGTCATCATGGCCACCGCCAAAGGAAGCGAATATGACAGGGTCATCGGCCTCGATCTTGGCGCCGACGATTATCTGTGCAAGCCCTTCGGCATGATGGAGATGGTCCCCCGGATCAGGGCCGTTCTACGCCGCACATCGATGAGCGAGCACAAGAACTATCTCTCCTACGGGGCGATCACTATGGACCAGTCCAGGCATGTAGTCCTTGTGGATGGGCGCGAAGTCTCCCTCACCCTCAAGGAATATGATCTTCTTAAACTCTTACTGGAACACACCGGCCTTGTATTTACCCGCGACCAACTCCTCTCCTCTGTCTGGGACCAGGATTATTCCGGCGAGACAAGGACTGTGGACGTACACATCGGCACTCTGCGCACCAAGCTCGGCGAGAGCGGCGAGGCTATCCGCACTGTCCGCGGAGTCGGCTACCGGCTCGGATAGCATAGAAAGAGCAGGTATCATCTCATGCGGGGCAAAATATTCCGTTCCATCTGGTTCGTTCTTCTCGCCACTCTGACCGTATCTTTCGGTCTCACTGCGGTATTTCTGTACAATCACTTCACAGATGAACAGCTCGAGCAGCTGCGGGGTGAAACCAAGCTTGTCTCCCAGGCTGTTACCCTCAACGGACAGGACTATTTTGACAGGTTGGGAAACACGGATTTCCGCATCACATGGATCACTTCCGACGGGACCATTCTGTACGACAACGAGGCGGATTCTCATATCATGCCTAACCATCTGGAGAGGGAGGAGATCCGCGAGGCGCTCGAGGTCGGTTACGGAGAGAGCAGCCGCTATTCTTCTACCCTGTTTGAGCGGCAGCTGTACACAGCCCAGAGACTCCCGGACGGAACGGTCCTTCGTCTCTCCATCACGCAGGCGACGATCTGGACTCTGTTCCTTCATTTCATCCTACCTCTTGCCCTGAGTATCCCGGTGCTCCTTACGATCTCTCTTCTTCTGGCCTCCCGCCTTTCCGAGAGGATTGTCCAGCCCATCAATGAACTGAACCTGGACTCGCCTCTTGAAAACGCCGACCAGGAAGCTTATGAAGAGATCCTGCCGCTGCTGCGGCGTCTGGACGACCAGCACAAACAGCTCGCCCGGGACCGGGAAGAACTTGAAAAGACCTCTCTGATCCGCGAGGAATTCACCGCCAACGCCTCTCACGAACTCAAGACCCCGCTGCACGTCATTTCCGGTTACGCGGAACTGCTTGAGAGCGGCATGGTCCCTTCCGAGGAATCCAGACGTCTCTTCGCAGGCAAGATCCGGGCCGAATCACAGCGTATGTCCAAACTCGTGGAGGACATCATAGATCTGTCGCATCTCGATGGCGGCGGCACCGGCATGACCAGGGAATTTACGGATCTGTACCGGATCGCGGCCAACGCGGCAGAAAGCCTTGCGACCGCCGCCTCAGATGCGGGCGTGACCCTTACGGTCAAGGGAGAGAGTTCTGTCTTGTACGGCGTGCCCCAGGTTCTGTACAGCATCATCTACAACCTATGCAGCAACGCTATTCACTATAGCAACAGAGGAGGCCGCGTCCTGGTCCGCGTCCGCGATTACCCGGGCAAAACAGAGCTCACCGTCGAGGACAACGGAATCGGGATTCCCGCTGAAGATCTGGACCGGATCTTCGAGCGTTTTTACAGGGTCGACAAGAGTCGTTCCAAGGAAGTGGGCGGCACCGGTCTGGGCCTCTCCATCGTCAAGCACGCCGCTATGGTCCACGGCGCGCAGGTCGGGGTCCGCAGCAAACTCGGCAAAGGCTCTGTTTTTACGGTTACTTTTCCCAAGCAAGCGTAAATATATACAATACTCCGCTAAATATCGGTTTTACATAAATTTTACATAGCAATTCCCCCTAATTTGATTTACATACATTAAAATGGAATTGCAACGCGCACTTTGAAAGGAGAAAATCCATGTCAATCTACGATATTTTCATACTGTTGGGCGGCGTCGGCCTGTTCCTTTACGGTATGACCATCATGTCAAGCGGCCTCAAGAACGCCTGCGGCGACAATCTTAAGGTCATTTTGGGAAAAGCGACCAAGAACAAGGTCACTTCTATTCTGGCAGGTATTGCCGTCACGATCTTCGTGCAGAGTTCCTCTGCCACGGATGTTATGGTCATCGGCTTCGTCACATCCGGCCTGATGACCCTGAGCCAGGCGATCGGCGTCATCATGGGCGCCAACATCGGAACGACCGTGACAGCACAGATCACCGCCTTCAACATCGGCGCTTATGCGCCCATGATCCTTTTCCTCGGCGCGGTGATGAACCTGTTCCTCAAGAACAGGACTTTCAAGGAAGTCGGATCCGTTATCCTCGGATTCGGTATGCTCTTCCAGGGCATCACCCTCATGAAGTCCGCGATCGCGCCTCTCGCAGAGACCGCCGCGTTCCGCGCGCTTCTCACATCGCTGGAGAACCCGATCCTGACTGTTCTGTTCGGTATCGCCTTCACGGCGCTGCTGCAGAGCTCGTCTTCGGCAACGGTTATCTTCCAGGCCTTTGCAGTGCAGAACATCATCAGCTACCAGACCGCGGTATACCTGGTCATCGGCGCGGCTGTCGGTTCTGTCATGCCCAACCTTCTGGCAGGCCTAACAGCCAACCGCAACGGCAAGCGCTGCGCGGTGCTGAACCTTCTGTTCAACTCCTTCAGGGCTATACTGATTCTGATCCTTATCACAGTCTTCCCGCAGATCCTGACTTTCATACAGAATCTGTCGCCGGGCAATGTCGCCAGACAGATCGCGAACACGCACACTTGCTTCGCGATCATCGCGGTTCTTGTCCTTGCGCCCGTGTCGGAATTCATCGTGAAACTGGCCGGCAAGCTCATCCCCCCTTCCGAGGAAGAGACCAGAAGAGGCGAGGACCAGAGGCTCGTTTACCTCAACAATACTTCACAGATCCCTGCGGTCATCGCCATGGACCAGGCGCACCGCGAGATCTGCAGAATGGCTCACTTCGCCATCGACAACCTGCAGTATTCCATCGACTGCTTCTTTGAACACGATGCCAGGAAGGGCCAGATGGCTCTTCAGGGCGAAGAGACCGTCGACTATCTGACCGGCGCTATCCTCGGAAAGCTCGTGGAGCTCCGCTCCCTCGACCTTTCTCCCAAACACCTGAACAAGCTCTACAGATATATTCAGGTCGTAGACGACCTCGAGCGTATATCCGACCACGCCGAGAATATCGTCGAGTATGAGGAGCAGATGCGCACCGGCAAAGCTTCCATGCACCAGGAAGCCCTTGACGACCTCCAAATGCTGGCAAATATCACAATGCAGTCTATGAA
>CADBIU010000016.1 GCA_902794825.1 uncultured Lachnospiraceae bacterium | reverse complement strand
TACCTTCCTTGACGGGGGTATATTCCTGCATGCGTCGTTTCCTCCTTGCGATTTGCCTGCGCACAATACATCTCTTTGTGGTATTCTGCTTGTGTAGATAGTGTTCCCGGAAGGAACACTTCTTAAGTATAATCATTTTCTGATGCAAAACAATTGCTTTTGTGCACATAATTTGTCTTTTATGAGGGGCGGCAGATAGTAATATGATCGAACAAAACCTGATTCTGGGAATACTGGCCCACGTGGACGCCGGCAAGACGACGCTCTCCGAGGCGCTGCTGCATATAACAGGGGCAGTGCGGCGAGCGGGCCGCGTCGATCACGGGGACGCATTTCTGGATACTGACGATATGGAAAAAGAGCGCGGGATCACGATCTTCTCCAAACAGGCGAGGTTCACCTCAGAGCGCGGGGAGATCAGGAGAACCTACACGCTGCAGGATACGCCGGGACACGTGGATTTTTCCACGGAGATGGAGCGTGTGCTGGGGATCCTGGACTGCGCGGTGCTGGTCATCAGCGCGGCGGACGGCGTGAACGGCCAGGTGCGCGTTCTGTGGAGGCTCCTTGAGCACTACAATGTGCCGGTCTTTCTCTTTGTCAACAAGATGGACCAGAACGGCGCTGACAGGGCGGCCCTTCTAACTTCTGTCAAAAAAGAGCTGAGCACCAGGTGTGTGGATATCATGCCGGCTGCAGGCGTCTCACTTGCGGAAAGCCTTGAGGATCCCGATGTTCAGGAAGAGATCGCGGTCTGCGACGACGAGCTGATGAACGCCTATTTTGACGGGGAGATGGTGACAGTATCGCAGATCTGTGAACTGACAGCGGGCCGCAGGCTCTTCCCGGTCCTTTTCGGCGCGGCGCTGCGGGAGCAGGGAGTCAGCGAACTATTGGAGTGCCTGGATACGCTGATCCAGCCGCCCGTGTATGGCGATGAATTCGGCGCCAGAATCTTCAAGATCACCCGCGACGGCGGCGCAAGGCTCACCTGGATGAAGCTGACGGGCGGAAAACTCTCTGTCAAAACACCGCTGGCCGACTGCACGGACGACAAGGGAATACCTGAAAAGGTGGAGCAGATAAGGTTCTACTCCGGCGGAAAGTTTGAGACGAAGCAGGAGGCAGTGGCAGGCGAAGTCTGCGCGATCACCGGCCTTACGAGAACAAAGATTGGCCAGGGGATCGGAGCGGAGTCAGAGGGCGAAGA
This sequence comes from uncultured Lachnospiraceae bacterium, assembly GCA_902794825.1. Lineage (GTDB taxonomy): Bacteria > Bacillota > Clostridia > Lachnospirales > Lachnospiraceae > CAG-791. Next base: position 29,090 of record CADBIU010000016.1, on the reverse strand, counting down.
GGAACTTCTGCAGCCGGTACTGCGCTGCAAAGTCATCCTGCCGCCAGGCGAAGACCTGTTCAAAGCCTATAAGAACCTCTCTATTTTGGAAGAAGAGGATCCGACCCTGCACCTGGGCTATGATGAGGAGAAAAAAGAGATCACAGCCCAGATCATGGGACAGGTGCAGAAGGAGATCCTTCAGCGCATGATCCGGGAGCGCCTGGGGCTTCGCGTGGACTTCGGCGACCCTTCGATCATCTACAAGGAGACCATAGCAAGGACAGTGGAAGGCGTAGGGCACTTTGAGCCGCTGCGCCACTATGCGGAGGTGCATCTGCTGCTGGAGCCCGGTGTGCCCGGGAGCGGCCTTGTATTTGAGAATCGCTGCAGAGCCGATGTGCTGGCGGTCAACTGGCAGCGCCTGATCATGACACACCTGGAGGAGAAGAGGCACCGCGGCGTCCTTATTGGCGCGGAGATCACGGACATGAAGATTTCCCTGCTCACCGGAAGAGCGCACCTCAAGCACACCGAGGGCGGCGACTTCCGCCAGGCGACATATCGCGCGGTGAGACAAGGCCTTATGATGACGGAAAGCGTCCTTTTGGAGCCTTTCTACAGCTTCCGGCTGGAGATTCCCCAGGAATCGCTGGGGCGTGCCCTGACCGATCTGCAGCAGATGGGCGCGAACTTCACACAGCCTGATCTGGAAGATGGCCGCTCGATCATAACCGGAAGCGCTCCGGTATCTAAGATCGCCAATTACGCGGAAACGCTGGCTGCCTACACCCGCGGCGAGGGGCAGATCACCTGCACTCTCAAGGGATACGAGCCCTGCGTCAACGCGGAGGAGGTCATCGCGGCGTCCGGATACGATCCGGAACTGGATCTGAGGAACCCGACGGGATCTGTATTTTGCTCCCATGGAGCCGGCACGCCTGTGCCCTGGTACGAAGTGCGCGAGCGCATGCACGTGGACAGCGGCTGGCGGGATCCTTCCGACGGACCCGGAACCGGAAAAGCTATGCTGGGCTATGACGATGACTGGGACGAGGACCTCGCGTACGGAGGCGCTGGCAGAACCGGTCTGCGCGCAGGCGTGAGGAAAGAGGAGAAACCCGTTTCCTTCAGCGAGCGGGAGGCAAGACTCTTTGCCGAGGAGGATGAGCTGCGCAGGATCTTCGAGCGGACCTACGGACCTATCAAGAGCAGGTTCGGCGATGATGAGCCCGATAACGGAAGATCTGCAAAATCCTGGAAGAGGGCATCCCGCGTGATCAGCGCGGATCCGCCGGATAAGCGTTCCCACGCCGCGAAGAAAGCGGTTGAGAAGGAATACCTTCTGATAGACGGCTACAACATCGTGTTCGCCTGGGAGGAGCTGCGGGAGATGGCGCTCCGGGATATCATGGCAGCCAGGGACAAACTCATCGACATGCTGGTGGATTTTGCGGGATTCAGAAAGGAACACGTGATCCTGGTCTTCGACGCCTATAAAGTTCGGGGAGGACGCGGGGAAGTGATCCATGTGGGCGGGATCGACGTTATTTACACCAAGGAAGCCGAGACCGCGGACCTCTACATTGAAAAGGCAGCCCACGAACTCAGCAAAAAATACAAAGTTACAGTGGCTACTTCCGACGCGGTAGAACAGGTGATCATCTACGGCGCGGGCGCCTACCGCATGTCGGCGCAGAATCTTCTTGAGGAACTTCTGCTCACCAAAGGGCTGATGCGGGAGCACTATGAGAAGAGGGAAGCGAAGCAGGCCGGCGGTATTTTGGCACAGATGAGCGAAGAAGACGCCCGGGCGCTTCAGGAGCACCTCGATAATCTGGAAGAAAGCGAGTGACCGGCCGCGGACTTGGGAAACTGTGCGCAATAGTGTATAAACGGAGGCGTAGATTCATCTTTCTTTTTGTCAATAGATGAATTACAATGAATACATAAAAGGGATATTTTAAAAGCTTGTTTGGCCGAAAGGCCGGAAAGGGGTTACTATGGCAATCAGACTTTTCAAATGTGAGAAGTGCGGAAGTATGGTTCTGAAACTCAACGCGAAGGGATGTTCCCCGTCCTGCTGCGGCGAGCCCATGAAAGAGATCGAAGCGGGCACGACCGACGCTGCAAGAGAGAAACATGTTCCGGCAGTTACTGTCGATGGCGATACCGTAACCGTACAGGTTGGTTCCGTTGCTCATCCCATGATGGATGCGCACTACATTCAGTTCATCATTCTTGAGACCAAGACCGGTTTCCAGTTCGCAGAGCTTGAGCCCGGCCAGGAGCCCAAGGCAGTCTTCAAGGCAGCTGATCCTGTAGCGGCATACGAGTACTGCAATCTGCACGGATTCTGGAAAGCAGACATCTGATCCATCCGTGTGATAACATGAAATGAACATAGGGGCCGGCGGTGTGACGCCGGCCTCTTTTACGATGCTTACAGAGTACGGCAGCCCACGGTGAAGACAAGCTTTGCATGATAGAAGGAAGAACGACAAACATGGCAGAAACAATTAAGAAGAACACTAATACAAAGAAATCCAGGTGCCCGGTGTCAAAAAAGTGCGGCGGCTGCACCATGATCGACGTTCCTTACGCGGAGCAGGCGGAGAGAAAGCAGCAGCTGGTAGAGGAACTGATCGGAGAATTCGGCCGGGTGGACCCGATCATTCGCATGAAGAACCCCGACCACTACAGAAATAAGGTAACGAGCGTTTTTGCCCCCGACAAAAAGGGCAAGCCGGTCTGCGGCATCTACAAGGCAGGAACCCATGAGGTAGTTCCGGTCAAGTCCTGCCTGCTCGAGGATCTGCGAGCGGACAGGATCATCCAGACGATCTTTGATCTCGCGGAGTCCTTCAAGATCCGTGTCTACGACGAGGATCGAAGGACGGGCCTTCTTCGCTATGTCCAGGTGCGCACCGCCCGCGGTACGAAGCAGGTGATGGTTACCCTGGTCACGGCGGATTCCGTTTTCCCTCCGGCGAAGAAATTTGTGAACGCCCTCGTTAAGCGCCATCCCGAGATCACCACCGTTGTGCAGAACATCAACGACAAGCAGACCACCATGGTCCTGGGCGACAAGGAGAAAGTGCTCTTTGGTTCCGGCTATATTGAGGACGTCCTCTGCAAGAAGCGCTTCCGCATCTCTTCGAGATCTTTTTATCAGGTTAACTCTCTCCAGACTGAGAAACTCTATAATATTGCACTCGATTACGCGGGCTTTTCCGGGAAGGAGAGAATTCTGGACGCCTATTGCGGCATCGGAACTATCGGAATCATCGCTTCGGACCGCTGCAAAGAAGTGCTCAGCGTGGAGCTGAACGCCGAGGCTGTGAAAGACGCCAAGAGCAATGCGCGGCTCAACAATGCCGGAAATGTGGAAGTCTACAAGAACGACGCCGGCCGCTTCATGAAAGACATGGCCGCCAAAAAAGAGAAGCTCGACGTCCTCTTCATGGACCCGCCCAGGAGCGGCGCCAGTGAAGAATTTTTGAGCGCTGCTCTGGAACTCGGACCTGCAAAGATCGTCTATGTATCCTGCGAACCGACGACACTTGCGCGGGATCTTGCTATTTTGACAGAAGGCGGGTATGAGATGAAGAAAGCGGTGCCGGTGGACATGTTCCCGTATACTGAAGGGGTCGAGACTGTTGTTCTTTTAAGTAGGGAAAAGTTCTTGAGAATCCTGCAAGGTACGATGGGTTTGTGAGTGAGGAATATAAAGAGAATAATAGAGGAAAGGACTACAGAGGAAGATGGGAATCTGTGACCAAATGGAAGTATCGTATAAATATTGATTCTGCTCTTAGCATCGATGAACAGTATATGCATGTGGCTGATGGATATGTTCAAGATGAACATTGGGAAAGCTGGAGCAAAGCATGGCACATCACAGAGACAAGGAGAGCAGCATGAACAACATTCAGAGTGTGAGTATCATCAGCGCCTTCCCGATTGGCATAATCATGATCCTAATGATCTGGAGCTTCTTCAAGGATGCCAAGAAGTACAGGGAAGAAAAGGGGCTGGATAAAAAATAACGGAGGTGGCAGAGGCGTGAAAAAAATCGTATTCTTTGATGTAGATGGAACGTTACTCCCGGAAGGTACACCCAATGTGCTAGAGAGTACCGTCCGAGCAATGAAGAAACTGAAGGAGAATGATATTGGAATCTGCCTCTGCACGGGTCGGCATCCGATTGAACTAAGGCAGCTTGACCTGCTAAAATATCCTTTTGATGGTTTTGTCCTTCTCAATGGTCAATTGGTTTTGGACAAAGATATGAAGGTGATTAGTGCGCGTACTATTGAAGGGCTAGACAAGGAAGAATTGCTTAGCCTCTTCAATAGTCACGCAGCACCAATGATTTTGGTAGAAAAGGATAGGCTGTTTATGAATTTCCATAACGGAGATGTTGAGCGCGTTCAGAGAGAAATTGCTTCACCAGTCTATGACATCGGCGAGTACCACGGGGATGATATTTTCATGTCCACTATATTTGTCCCCAGGGGTGAAGAAAAAAACTTCACTAATCTGGTCAGTGCAAGATGGCATGACCTCGCTATGGATATTTTCCTTCCGGATGGAGGTAAAGTGTATGGGATTCAAAAAATCTGCGAAAGAGAGGGACTTGGCAGAGAATCTGTCATCGCCTTTGGAGATGGAGATAATGACATACAGATGCTCAGATTTGCAGGTCTTGGAGTAGCAATGGGTAATGCCCCCGATAATGTGAAAGCAGAAGCGGACTACGTAACAGATCCTGTGGATGAAGATGGAATCGAAAAAGCTTTAATCGGATTTGGGGTGATACAATGATTAAGCGATTTCTGAAATGGATGATTGACCTTATCGAAAAGCACGGAGAACGTGTGCTAATGTGGAATAGATATGTCTACGTTTTGCAGATGGGAAAATAGGAACTGATGGAAAAAGAACTCTGCATCCGCTGTAATAAACCTACACCCTATCATCCCAACACTCCAATCACGCTCCGTCGTTACTACGTCGAAGGTTCCGGTCAACTGTGTCCCCTCTGTTACCAGGAGCTTTACGGGGCGGCCGGGTCTTTAGGAGTTCCCTCCGGTACTGGATTAGATAAGCAGAAGCAGCCGGACAGCACCGATTATTCCAAATAAGCTGGAAAAGAGCTGTTCTCAGACGGGAGCAGTTCTTTCTTTTTTGTACATATTAGTGCACTGCTAAAAGTACAAGGGAAAAAATCATATTTTCTGATCAATATAAAGAAATACTGGCGGCAATAAAAAGGAAAAAAACACTCTCATTTTCTGTGACGTCAAGTGGTGATAGAAAATACCTTGTTGCGCCATATTCGTTAACGCCTTCAAAAGAGGAACAGTACAATTACCTTCTCTGTCAGGATCTCGAGAATCAGGTCGTCAGGTCTTTTAGGCTATCTAGAATCAGAAGGTTACTTGTTCAAACAGACACATTTTGTTTTGATATAAAGACTATAGAGAAATTAAAGAACGCAGAAAAGAAAGGCCCTCAGTTTGCTTTTGAAACTTCGACACGTGCGGTTGTAGAATTGACAGAGAAAGGCTTACGAAAGTTCAAAATGATATATACTAATCGCCCAGATGTTATCGAAAAGAACGGACACGTATTGAGGTTTGAATGGCCGCTACTATTACAGATGTAGTCATGGAAAAATCGACAAGAACGGAAGCCGTTGTACATACAGCCCTTCATGGAATGAGGACAAGTTCAATCATGAGGTTGAGCAGTTACTGCTTAACATGGTAAACGACAAAGTCTACATTGAGTACATCGTTGGAAAATTGAGTGAGAAAACGGATGTATCTTCCTTGGAAGAGGACAGGAACAGACTTCAGGAAAAGCTGAGACAGGCAGTTGGGGCAAGGGATAAGCTGCTCTCGATGGTGGAAAAGCTAGACGAGTCGGATCGGCACTATGAGAAGAAGATCAGCGACATGCGTGAAAGACTCGATGGAATCTATGATAAGATGACGGACATAGAGGAGGCGATTAAGGACATATCCTCCAAGATCGAGAAAGCTCACAGCGACCACCTGAATGCCCAGCAGATGTATAAACTGCTTTTGGATTATGGTAAACTCTATGACAGGATGACAAATCTTGAGAAGAAGGAACTCTTCGCAAGATTCATCGAACGGATCGACCTTGATCCTGATGAGAGGGATGTTACGAAATGTATCAGGTCGATTAAATTGATGTTCCCGGTGGAATACAAAGCAGATACAGACGGAAATCGGTTACTACAAGAAAATACCGTCGAGACTGTAGTATAGCTGTCAAAGAAATAGAGCGTGTGAACAATCTTTTGTTCAGGAAAAAAATGATGGGGGCATGTCTGATGAGTGTTGGAAAAGCCGGAACGGAAGATATTGAAGCTCTTGTTAAAATGCGCCTCAGCTATTTGATCGAAGACAATGGCAGTCTTGATTCTCAACATCTTACAGCCATCAAAAGGGAATTACCCGGTTATTTTCAGGCGCATCTGGACAAGGATTTATTCGTCTATGTGATCAGGGATGGTCAAAACATCGTTTCATGCGCCTTCTTTCTGATCGTCGAAAAACCTATGAGCCCGGCATTCATCAACGGAAGAACAGGAATGGTCCTTAATGTATATACCTGCCCGCCCTATAGACGGAGAGGGTGCGCAAGATTAGTCATGGAAACTTTGCTCTCAGAGGCAAAGAGAATGGAAATCTCAGTTATTGAGGTCAAAGCCACGGAGGATGGATATCCTTTGTATCGCTCAGTAGGTTTCGAGGATGATGGGTCCAAGTATCACATAATGCGGTGGAAAAATCGTGACTTATCATGATTATTGGAGTAGATGTAAAAGGATGGACGAAACTTGTGGCCGAGAAATAACTACAGAAAAGAATAATCGCTGCATGCGGGAATGACTGCGCAGCATGCCCCAGGTATGTGGCGCATCCATTTGAGAAGACGGAAGAAGAATTGCGTCACACAGCAGATCTTTGGTTGCGCATAGGATATCGTGATCACGTCGTAACAACATTTGAGAAAGAAAAGAATTTGTCCGAAATACGCGGTGATTTCTTGGGAGATGGCGGATATAGTGAGGATGTAAAAGAAAAGGGGGAAGAATAATGGGACTATTTGATATCTTCAAGAAAAAGAAAGAAGAGCCGGTCATTAAACCGGAGGAAAAGGAGATTGAAGCTGTCGGCTGGCAGGCAATTGAAAAGGAATTCCTGAGAGTGTATCCGGGGCAGGATAATCCGAAGCACTATGGAACATTAATAAAATGGGTGCTTGGCGGAAAGGATCCATTAGACGGAATCAGCATTTATGACGGAGGCAGCTACTGGCACTTCGTTTCATTCGGTCAGACAGAGATTTACGAGAAGGAGACTGACACACCTGATATCAGCGGCTACGGTTATGAACTCACATTTAAACTCAAAAAGGATGAGTATGAAGACGAAGAAGCCGAGATCAGGAATGTTTGCGGAATCCTCCAGATGATTGCCAGACTGACATTCACGAAAGGAGAGATATTCCAGCCATTCGAATTCCTTTATACCGGACAGACGACAGGAATCGATGCAAAGCAAAAGTCAAATCTGACCGGATTCATTACAGTGAAAGATCCTACGGTGGAGACAATCGATACACCTAACGGAAGAGTCGAGTTTTTAGAGCTTATAGGAATGACGGATGCTGAACTAAAGACATTATCCAATGTCGGTTCGGTCATGGAAATCTACAAGAAACTCGGTTCTGATATTACTGATTATCACAGGCAATCGATTGTTTAGATATTCAGGCTTTTCCGGTTTCTCTTGAAATCAATTTTTAATTAGTTTAGCCTTTTCTTAGGACGTCCAAATCTTTTCTAAGAGGAGGCTTTTTTAGTGAATAAAGAACAACTGCACAGATATATTTCTGACAGCACCGGAAACGAAAGCAACATCTGTCAGATCTATGCTATTAAAGGCGGCGAAACGGTTTATGATGACTGCTGGCACGGATTTACAACTGGGGATGCTATGAATGTCAATTCAGTGACCAAGGGTGTAATGGCCTTGCTTGCAGGAATCGCGCTGGACAAAGGCTGCATTAAGAGCGTTGACCAGAAAGTGATGGAGTTCTTTCCTGATTATTCTGTTAAGCGCGGAGAGAAAACTATATATGAGGTGACGATCAGACATCTGCTTACTATGACAGCCCCGTATAAAGGGAAGTCTGAGCCTTGGACAAAGGTTTGTACTTCTGAGGACTGGACGCTTGCTGCGCTTGATTTTCTTGGCGGGCGTAAAGGGATCACAGGTGAGTTCAGATATGCGACGCTCGGCATCCAGATTCTGGCAGGTATTATTGAGAGAGCAAGCAGAGAGAAATGCATCGATTTTGCTAACAAGAATCTGTTTGAGCCGCTGGGACTTCCCAAGCGTATTTTGCATGGAGACAGTTCCAAAGAAGACCAGTTTGATTTCTTCATGAATAAAAATCCGCGGAAATATGAGTGGTACGCAGACCCCCAGGGTACAGTCACTGCCGGTTGGGGATTATGTATGTCGGCGAGAGATATGGCTGTGGTCGGCACACTTGTGCTGGATGGCGGACTATATAATGATAAAAGGATCATCTCTGAAGAATACTTAAAAGACATGACAAAGCCGCACCTTAAGCTTGGCGAGAGATTCGGATTTATGAACTACGGATACTTGTGGTACAAACCCTTTGATGACAGAGAGGTTTATGCGGCTATCGGTGACAGTGGAAATATCATTTACGCCAATAAGGAAGAAAATATATCGGTAGGAATTACTGGTACATTCAAGCCGAGGATATTTGACAGGGTGGATTTCATAGAACAGACAATATTGGCTGTGATCTGATTTGGAAATGAGGAAAAGTGTCCGATCCAATAAGAAAAAGTGCATAAAAAGCAAAAAAAATATGCAGATAAGAGATCGGTATTTGCATATTTTTTGCTATAATATATGCAGATATAAGGAGATGAACCATGCATATATTTGACTATTCATTTTTGGACGACGGAGTATTACCGGCAGAACTGGTTAATCTTACATCTACGATTTCTGCTTTGAATGCATTATCAGAGGAAAGAAGAAACCGGAACATTTCTGTATATACCGAACTTGAGAAGATAGCCCGTATTCAGTCTGTCAAAGGGTCTAATGCAATTGAAGGAATTGTGACAACAGATGCGCGAATCAAAGAAATCGTAGAAGGAAACAGCACTCCCCTGAACCATGCTGAAATGGAAATTGTCGGCTACAGGAATGCGCTGGATGAGATACATACTTCTCATAGTCAGATGGTGATCAGTGAACAGACTATTCTGCATCTACATCAGGTCATGACTGAAACTGCGGGGTACGAAGACAGCGGCAGATATAAAGCGGATGACAACATAATCGCGGAAGTAGACGAATACGGACGAAGAAGAGTGCGCTTTTCACCGGTCCCGGCCTCACAGACTGCGGATGCAATGGAACAGCTTCTGCTTGCGTATGTTGATGCCAGGGATAATGCCCGGATCAATAGTCTTTTGCTCATCCCGTGCGTGATACTTGACTTTCTGTGCATTCATCCGTTTGCGGATGGTAACGGACGTGTTTCAAGATTGCTGACACTTTTGCTTATGTATAAGAGCGGATTCAATATCGGTAAATATGTTTCGTTTGAGGAGCAGATCAATAATTCAAAAGAATACTATTACAGCGCGCTCCAGGAGTCCTCAAGAGGATGGCATACAAATGAAAACACCTACATCGACTTCATGAAGAATTTCCTGTCTACACTTTATAAGTGTTATAAGGAACTTGATAACAGGTTTTCTTCGGTGAACGGGAAAAAACTGAAAAAGGCCGAAAGAATAGAACAAACAGTACTTAATAGTGTTTTACCGATTTCGAAATCCGAAATCTGTGAGTTTCTTCCTGATGTCAGCCCGACAACCGTTGAAGCGGTGTTGGGAAAAATGGTGAAAGAGGGTTCTATAAAAAAATTAGGGTCAGCAAGAGCAACGAAGTATGTTAATGCAAAATATATCCGCTGAACGTTGTGGTGAAGAAATAGAAACAGGTAGGGTTAAAAGATGAATGTCAGGAATATTTTGGCAAAGAAGAGGGATTTCATGGTCGTGTTGATGGCAATCGCTCTGATTGCCTGCTTTGTGTCCGGCTGCGGATCTTCGACAGGAACACAGACTGGTATCACCCGGCTGCTCGACCTTTTTTACTCATAATACTGACGGGGAGCCCATAACCTGCAGGAATTATGATTATCCGCACCGTGTTTCCAAGGAAGATCGTTCCCTGACCGGATTAAACGTTGTCCTTCACTGTAAGCCGGAAGGCAAATACGAATCGATCGCTGTGGCAGATGCAGTATGGTGCGACGAAGAGAATCCAATGTTTCAGAAAGGCGGGCCGGACCTTGAGGGATTTGACATAAGCATGATGGATATTCTGCCTTATGAGTGTATGGACGGGATCAATGACCAGGGCCTGTGCGCATCTGTGCTGCGAGTTGATATCAAACCGGGAGACCAGCCCGCGAAACTGCCGGTCGCATCAAGTATGCTGGCCGTTCCAAAATTACTCTAAATCTTTCGTATTTGATGTGACAGGAAATCGGGTTTCGGCCGGGAAATGACTCTACTTTCCGTAGGTAGTGTTCCCGTATGCGCTGATTTACAATCTGTACATGGAGGTGATGAGTATATGAACCAATATGTAACAGGTGCGATTATCAAGGAACTGCGGGAGAAAAACAAGATGACCCAGTTGCAGCTGGCGGAGAAGCTTGGAGTAAGTGATAAGACTATATCGAAATGGGAGACAGGAAAGGGATATCCGGATATTACTCTGTTGGAACCTATAGCGAAGGCTTTCAGGATTTCAGTAACAGAACTGATCTCAGGAAACACGATCCGGAATGCGAATGTATCCGCAAATATGCTGCGGTCCAAGTTCTATGTCTGCCCGGTCTGCGGGAACGCGATCCACAGCATGGGAGAGGCGGCCATCCATTGCCACGGCATAATGCTCACTCCGCTCATAGCGGAGGCCACGGATGAGCGGCACATGATTTTCATTAATCGCATAGAAGATGAGTATTATGTGCGGATCGATCACAGCATGACAAAGGAACATTATATTTCCTTTGTGGCAGCGCTATCTTCTGATGGAATTCAGATGGTAAAGCTTTACCCGGAAGGGGCTTGCGAAGCGAGGTTTAAGATCAGGGGAGTTAAAAAAATCCTTTTTTACTGCAACCGGGATGGGCTGTATTCGATCGATGTCATTAAGGGCATTGATGACAAGGAAAGCGGATATGATGATTCGAAGGAGCGCAGGGAATTAGAGAAAGCGGCGAGAGTGCTGTTTGGATAAGGATAATAGTTTAGAAAATGACGGGTTCCTGTCACCGGGGCGATTGGTGTTTCGGTGGCGGGAACTATTTTTTGTGCGATAAGCCGTCAAGCGCATCTCGGGCTTGCCCGAAGATGCATTTGGCGGCCAACGGTCAATCGAGGAGGAGCATCCTACTCGATCCCGGAATGTAAAGGAAACTTGACAACGACCTTGTGTGTTCGATATGATAAGAATGTAAAGGAAACTTGTCAAAACAGACATGGAGGGTTTAATTGGAAAACCGTGTAGAAAAGCTGCGCAAAGAGCGCGGTCTAAATCAGGAGGATTTTGCCAAAGCGATCCGTGTTTCCAGGCAGACAGTCAGCTCTATAGAGAACGGCAAATATAACCCGTCACTTGAGTTGGCGTTTGCGATAGCGGATTTCTTCGGCAAGACGATTGAAGAGATCTTCATTTACAAAGGAGGCGGCGAAGATGGGAAATAGGTATCTGAACAGGGGAATCATATTCGTGCTCGTGGGAATCTGTTTTGTTTTGGTAGCAGTTTTTACGGAGAGTGCATTTGACGGGCTGCTCTGGGGCTTTGCCGGAGGAGCTCTGGGGCCCGGCATTGGAATGATCATAATGCATTTTTACTGGTCGTCACCTCAAAATGCAGAGCGCTTTAAAGAGAAACAGGAGCAGAAGAACATTGAGCTTCACGACGAATTGAATGAAAAACTGCGCGACAAATCCGGCAGGATCGCTTACCTGATCGGACTATTGGTGATCTGTGTTTCTGAGGTGGTATTCGCCTTTCTTGGGAAAACGGGAGTGATCACAGACCATAAGATCATTGTATTGTACCTGTACGGATTGTTTATTTTCCAGATTGCGGTCGGGATAGCAGCGTATCAGTATCTCAGAAAAAAATACTAATTATGTAAGGACTAGAATTATGAACACAGACAATCCAAAGAAAATCAAAGTCAGAGGCGCGCGCGTCCACAACCTGAAAAACATCAATGTTGACATCCCGCTTCACGGGATCGTCGGAATTGCCGGCGTGTCCGGGTCGGGCAAGTCTTCGCTGGCGCTGGGCGTGCTGTACGCTGAAGGGTCGAGGAGATATCTGGAATCCCTGTCGACCTATACCAGACGGCGAATGACACAGGCGTCCAGAGCTGACGTTGACGAGGTCTTATATGTTCCTGCATCTCTTGCACTGCGGCAAAGGCCGGGCGTGGCGGGCATTCGGTCGACATTCGGCACAGGAACAGAACTGCTCAACAGCTTGCGCCTGATGTTCTCGCGCCTTGCGTCCCACCGCTGTCCGAACGGCCACTACGTGAAACCCGGATTTCAGGTGGCGCTTATGCAGGAGATTGTATGCCCTGAATGCGGGGAGTCTTTTTACGGGCCGGGCGCGGAGGAACTGGCGTTTAATTCCCAGGGCGCCTGCAAGTGCTGTGGGGGAACAGGCACAGTAAGGACAGTAGACAGGGACACACTGGTGCCGGATGAAAACCTCACGATTGATGACGGGGCAGTCGCTCCCTGGAATTCCCTCATGTGGTCTCTGATGACTGATGTATGCAGAGCAATGGGCGTGCGGACAGATATCCCGTTTAGGGATCTGACGGACGAAGAGAAAGAGATCGTCTATGACGGACCAATGATCAAAAAGCATATTTTCTACCGGCCCAAAAAAGCGGACACCGCGACTGCGGGCGAGATGGATTTTACTTATTACAGTGCGACGGCGACCGTACTCAATGCGCTGAACAAAGTGAAGGATGAAAAGGGTATGAAGCGGGTGGAGAAGTTCCTCAAAGAGGACGTCTGCCCGGAGTGCCGCGGCACAAGACTGTCGGAAGAGGCCAGAGCGCCGAAACTGATGGGAATTTCTCTCGATCAGGCCTGCGAGATGACCTTGAAGGATTCCATCGAGTGGGTGAAGAAAGTCCCTGATTCTCTGCCGGAGGAGATGCGTCCGATGGCCTGCAATATCTGCGAGTCTTATCTGGAAGTCGCTGCCAGACTGATGGACCTTGGCCTCAGTTATCTTACGCTCGACAGAGCTGCGGCGACATTGTCTACCGGCGAGCGGCAGCGAATGCAGCTGGCCCGTGCGGTCCGCAATAGAACGACAGGGGTACTGTACGTTCTTGACGAACCCTCGATCGGCCTGCACCCGGCGAACATTGTAGGACTGAGCGGGGTTATGCACGACCTTGTGAGAGACGGGAACACCGTCCTTTTGGTAGATCACGACACACAGATCCTGAAAGAGGCGGACTGGCTCGTCGAGATGGGCCCGGAAGCCGGGGCGAAGGGAGGCACAGTAATCGCCGAAGGAACTGTCGAGGAGATCAAGGAGAACAGAGCCTCCGTCATCGGCACTTACCTTTCCGGCAAACAGGTACCCCAGAGGTCGGGTGCGCAACAGACACCCCAGAGGTCGGGCGCGCAACAGGTACCCCAGAGGTGCAGTGGGGCGAACGGCGAGATCCGAATGGAAACTGACCGGATCCATACGGTGAAGCCTCTCTCTGTCCGCATCCCAAAGACCGCTCTTACGGTAATCACCGGTGTATCGGGTTCCGGCAAGACCACTATGATCCTGGAGAGCCTCGTTCCTGCTCTGGATGCTGTCTGTAATGGCAAAAAAGTGCCTGCCCACGTCCTCTCCATCGAGGCGGAAGGAATCCAGCACGTCAAACTGATCGACGCAGCGCCTATCGGCATTAACGTCCGATCCACTGTGGCCACCTATGCGAACGTACATGATGAACTTCGCAAGATCTACGCAAGGACCAAATCGGCAAAGCAATTCGGATATAAAGCCGGAGACTTTTCATATAACACTGGATCCCTCCGCTGCCCGGTGTGCGATGGGACGGGTCAGATCTCTCTGGACGTACAGTTCCTTCCTGATGTAAACATCCCGTGCCCCGAATGCCGCGGCTCACGGTATTCAAATGACGCCAAGAAGATCCGTTACAAGAATAAATCCGGTGAGGAGCGTTCCTTGCCGGAGCTTATGGATATGGACGTCAATACGGCTCTTGAGTTCTGCAAAGAAATGAAAACAGTGAAACCCCGGCTGGAGATCCTGCGAGACCTCGGTCTCGGTTATCTGACGCTCGGGGAAGAGACACCTGGCCTGTCGGGTGGAGAGGCGCAGAGACTCAAACTCGCGTCGGAAATGGGCAGGCAGCAGGATGACTCGGTTTTCGTTTTTGACGAGCCTACGATCGGCCTGCACCCCAAGGACGTGGAAACGCTTTTGACCGTCTTTCAGACACTCATCGACCACGGAGCCACTGTCATAGTGATCGAGCATGACCTGGATGTGATCCGCTCCGCAGACTATATCATCGACATGGGCCCCGGAGGCGGAGAGGACGGCGGCAGGATCGTCGCAACCGGTACCCCAGAGGTCGTGAGAAACTGCGGGGACAGCATAACCGGAAAGTATATTTGAGGAGGCGGACAAAGGTGCCGTCAGTTGAGTGATTCATCAGAATTTTGCACTAAGGAGGAGAGAAATGCTGCGCTTGAGTCTGAATGGCCAGTGGGTAATGAGGAGAATTACAAACAGGGTGTCGGATAAGGAAGGCCAAAATACAGCGGAATGCTTTTCCGATGGCGTATCAGGCAGAATTCCCGGCTCTGTGTATTCGTTCCTGCTAGGCGCAGGGCTGATGGAGGATCCCTACTATAGGGACCGCGAACTCGATGCCTTGCGGCTAATGGAAGAAGACTATACTTTCAGCCGGATTTTTATTGTGGCTCCCTCCTTGGGAATTCTTACCGGTGAGCATCAGTGCCTTCGCTTTGACGGTATTGACACTTTGTCACAGGTGCGCCTGAACGGCGTGCTGCTCGGGCAGACTGACAACATGCATATCACCTGGGAGTTCGATGTGAGAGGAATCCTTCAAGAAGGCAAAAATACCCTCGAGGTCACTATTTTGTCCCCTATCCGATTTATTCGGCACGCGGACAGGAAATACCACCTGGGAGGTTCCTATGAGTCGATGCGCGGGTTTCCGCATCTGCGCAAAGCTCACTGCATGTTCGGATGGGATTGGGGGCCGAGGCTTCCCGACGGGGGAATCTGGCGCGATGTCTGGCTTGAGGTGTGGAATGAATCCAGGATCGAGGAGGTTCGGATCCGGCAGCGGCATTTCATTAAATCAGACTCGCCGGATGAGCCCTGCATCCCAGCGTCAGGAAATCCGGATCACGCACGCGCTGCGCGCGAAGGCCGCTTACATGTTGAACTGACAGTAGATGTCGTGCAGAGCGGGAGGCTTCCGGTCTCGATTAGGCTGACGGGACCGAACGGGTTCAAAGCGCAGCTTGAAGACGGGAAACCGTTCGTTATCGATACCCCAGAGGTGTGGTGGCCGAACGGGCTTGGCGCCCAGCCCCTGTATGAAGTGGAGGCATCCCTGCTGAAACCGCTACCCCAGAGGTCTCGGGAAACCCTTGCGGAAACCATTACCCCAGAGGTCTCTGCCACCCTCGCGGAAACCGCCACCCCAGAGGTCTCAACTACTCAAAAGCGCCGTATAGGCCTGCGCACCCTCACCATGCGCCGCGACAAGGATGAGTGGGGAGAGTCTTTCGCTATGGAAGTAAATGGCCAGTGCGTGTTCTCAATGGGCGCAGATTATATCCCCGAGGACAACATCCTCTCCAGAATGGACCGCGAGAGGACCCGCGCGCTGCTTGAGAACTGCCGGCAGGCGCATTTTAATGTCATACGTGTGTGGGGCGGGGGATTCTATCCGGCTGACTGGTTTTATGATCTGTGTGACGAGATGGGTCTGGTGGTATGGCAGGATATGATGTTCGCGTGCGCTAATTACAGGCTCACTGACGATTTTGTTACGAGCATCCGCAGAGAGATCACGCAGAATGTGCGCCGGATCAGGCATCACGCCTCCCTGGGCATTTGGTGCGGCAACAACGAAATGGAACAGTTTGCGCTTGTACGCGAATTTGAAGGAGACGATATCACGGCAGCGGATTATCTGATCCAAAATGAGTTCATTATCCCGGAAATCCTGAAAATAGAGGACCCGGATACATTTTATTGGCCTTCTTCTCCGTCCTCTGGCGGACGCTTCGACGGCCCTCAGGATCCGGATCGCGGCGATGTCCACTTCTGGGACGTGTGGCACGCCGACAAGCCGTTTACCGAATATCGCAAATATCATTTCCGGTATCTGTCTGAATTCGGCTTCCAGTCCTTTCCCTGCATAAAAACTGTACGGAGCTTCACAGAAGAAGAGGACCGCAATATTTTTTCCTATGTAATGGAAATGCATCAGCGCAATGCCGGGGCAAACGGAAAGATCCTGCAGTATCTATCAGCAACTTACCGATATCCTGAAGATTTTGAGACGCTATTGTATACGTCCCAGCTGCTTCAGGCAGACGCCATACGGTACGGTGTAGAGCATCTGCGGAGGAACCGGGACGGCGACCGCTGCATGGGAGCGGTGTACTGGCAGCTCAATGATATCTGGCCTGTGGCCTCATGGTCATCGATCGACTACTATCACAGATGGAAAGCGCTGCAGTACAGTGCCGTGCGATTTTTGCCCCTGTGCTCCTGAGCTGCGAGGAAGAAAGCATGGTGTCTCGCGGCGAGACATGCATAACAGAACCGCAGCCCGGATCCGCCGGGGAGACCTTCGCATACCCTGTAAGCAAAGCTCGTTTGAACGTCTCCAATGAGACATGGGAGCGCGTGACGGATGAAGTGATCTGGGAGCTGCGCGCACCGGACAGCACTGTGATCAGCAGCGGAAGATTTGCTGTAGACACAGCTCCGTTCTCCACACAGTGGTTTGAAGAACTTGACTTTTCGGAATATGATCCGCGGTGCGTGCACCTGACTTATCACATGGACAGTGCCTGCGGAGGCAGCGTGCTTTTTGTGCCGCCAAAATATCACAGGTTCAAGGATCCCGCTCTGGAGGTCAGGTTTGACACGGAGAAAGGAAAGATCACAATTACTTCTGCAGCATATGCGCGCTATGTCGAAGTTTATTCGGAAGACGGATATATTCGCACTGATGACAACTTCTTTGATATGGAAGCCGGAACGCGGACCATTAAGCTGCTCGAAGGAAGCGCCCGGAACCTGAAGGCGCGCAGCGTTTACGATATCCGGTGAATCGGTACCCCAGAGGTCGTTTTCTGCAGGTGAACCGAACCGATACCCCAGAGGTCGCTTGTCCCCCTTTCAGTTTAGTGATATAATCACAAGAGCTTTTTTGCATGAAATCAACTAAACGAAAGGGGCTTAATAATGAATTACAATCATGTTAATAAAGAGCTTTTTTCATTTCTGGATCGCAGTCCTAACGCATTCTTTGCAGTTAAGAATATGTGCGATGTCCTGAGCAAGGCCGGCATGACCCGATTATATGAAGGCGCGTCATGGAATCTTGAGGCCGGCAAGGGATATTTTGTCACCAGAAATGATTCCGCGATCATCGCTTTCCGGATCCCGAAGGCGGACTACACAGGATTTCAGATAATGGCCAGTCACTGTGATTCGCCGGTATTCAAGATCAAGACGAATGCGGAGATCACGATAGACAAGCAGTATGTGAAACTCAATGTTGAGAAGTACGGCGGTATGCTGTGCGCGCCGTGGCTGGACAGACCGCTCTCGGCAGCCGGCAGAGTAATTGTCAGAACGGAAGGCGGAATTGAGACGAGGCTTGTGAATATTGATCGCGACCTTATGATCATTCCCAACCTCGCCATCCACATGAACCGGCAGGTCAATGACGGGTACAAGTTTAACGCGCAGGTCGACATGCTTCCTCTTTTCTGTGAGAAAGGGGAGGAATCCGATGCGTTCATGGGACTTATTGCTTCTGAAGCTGGAGTGGCCGCAAAGGACATTCTCGATACGGATCTGTTCCTCTACAATCGTATGCCCGCTGTCAGCCTTGGACTCAACGGCGAATTCATTGCCAGCGGTCGCCTGGACGATCTCCAGTGCGCCTTTGCTTCGCTGAAGGGGTTCCTTGAGTCGTCACCCAAGGATTCCGTGGCTGTACACTGTGTCTTTGACAACGAAGAAGTCGGCTCCGGCACGAAGCAGGGAGCGGCTAGCACCTTCCTCAAGGACACACTTCATCGCATTGGCAGCGCAATGGGCAGAACGGAAGAGGAGTACCTGATGAGCATTGCGTCGAGCTTCCTTGTATCTGCTGACAACGCGCACGCCGTACATCCCAACCACGCGGATAAGACTGACCCGACTAACCGCGCTTATCTCAATAAGGGGATCGTCATCAAATACAGCGCGAACCAGAAGTACACGACAGACGCAGTATCCGGCGCGATCATGCGTGTGATTTGCGAGAAGGCCGGCGTTCCGTATCAGACTTTTACGAACCGTTCTGATATGCTGGGCGGCTCGACTCTCGGCAATATATCCCAGAGTCAGGTCGCGCTGAACACTGTGGATATCGGACTGCCGCAGCTTGCAATGCACTCTCCGTATGAAACGGCCGGGGCAAAAGATACAACTTTCCTCGTGGAAGCTGCAAAGGTACTGTTTTCCTCATCCGTCGAGGGAACAGGAGATGGTAACTATAAACTCAGATTTTAAGTTTGCGCGCTGACACAACGCGGACAGAGTCCGCTATATTACAGACATAGATTATTGCGCACCGGTAACAGGTCAACACAAATCTAAAAAGCGACGCACTAATCGTATTACTGGAAATTAGGAGCTTTTAGAAATGGATTCTAAGTATATTAAATGGTCAACTCTTGCCTTTATGGCATTCTCTACGGTATGGGGATTCGGCAACGTAGTAAATGGTTTTGTTTACTTTAACGGTATCCAGGTCATTTTCAGCTGGATCTTCATGTTCGCTCTATATTTTATCCCCTACGCTCTCATGGTCGGTGAACTTGGTTCCGCATTCAAGGAATCCGGCGGAGGAGTCAGTTCCTGGATCTTAAAGACAACAGGTCCCAAACTCGCTTACTACGCAGGCTGGACATACTGGGCCTGCCACATCACCTATATCGCAAGTAAGTCTTCCGGCGGACTCAAAGCCCTGAGCTGGGCAGTATTCCGCAACGCCGAGACTTATGACACATTCCCCACCATCGGCGTACAGCTGGTCACTTTTGCAGTGCTTCTTCTTTTCTGCTGGGTCGCAAGCCGCGGCCTCAACCCTCTGAAAAGACTTGCCACCGTCGCCGGAACAAGTATGTTCGTGATGTCTATTCTTTACATCATCATGATCTTTGCAGCCCGAGCGATCAATCCCGGCGCTGATTATGTGTCTCTGGATCTGAGCATGAAGAGCCTGATCCCGGAGTTTAATGTAAAATACTTCACATCCCTCTCGATCCTCGTGTTTGCAGTCGGCGGATGTGAGAAGATCTCTCCTTACGTCAACAAGGTGAAAGATCCGAGCAAGGGCTTCCCCAGAGCTATGATCACTCTGGCGATCATGGTAGTAGTCTGTGCGATCCTCGGAACCATCGCGATGGGTATGATGTTCGATCCCGCTGTGATCAACGGCTCAGAAGAGAGTTTCAACTCCTATGTATCGAACGGTTCTTACTGGGCCTTCCAAAAACTCGGTCAATACTATGGGATCGGTGATTCCCTTCTGGTCGTCTATGCGATCTGCAATGCGATCGGCCAGCTCTCGACACTTGTTATAAGTATCGACGCGCCTCTCCGCATGCTTCTGGACAATGAGGACGCCCAGAAGTTCATTCCTTCGACACTTTTGAAGAAGAACGATACCGGCGCTTATGTAAACGGCATCAAGATGGTCGCGATCCTCTCGGGCTCCATCATCCTGATCCAGTCATTTGTTCCCGGCGCGGCAGCAGTGCTCAAGCAGCTCACCAAGCTCAACTCAGTCTGCATGCCCATGCGTTACCTGTGGGTATTCACCGCATATATCGCGCTCCGCAAAGCCGGAAACAAATTCGATCCCGAGTATCGCTTTGTGAAGAATGATACACTTGCGCTCGCGGCCGGCGGCTGGTGCTTCTTTGTAACCGCTGCGTGCTGCCTGCTCGGCGTATATGATACAGATCCATTCACAATGTGTCTCAATATCATCACACCCTGCGTACTTACCGCTCTCGGAATTATTCTTCCCATGATCAAGAAGCGCGAACTGAAAAGCGCAGCGAAATAATAGGGCAAAACATAGAGGAAGGGGCTGTACTCAGCCTCTTCTTTTATTATGCCTTTATTGATTCTTCTGATGATTTCACATACAATAGATGGAAGCATCGAAACGTAAGAGGAGCAAAGCGTTTATGAGAAAGAATCTGATCTCATTATTTTTGGCGGCGGTTTTGGCAGCGGGCAGCATAAATCCAGCGTCTGTTTGTGCTGCAGAAGTAACTGAACAGGAGACGGTGACAGCTGAAGAGACTAAAGCGCAGGAGACATCAGAAGAGGAATTGGCTGAGGATAAGACCGAAGAGTCAGAAGAAGATAAAACCGAAGAGACAAAGGCTGGCATCACTGAAAAGGCAGAAGATGACAGCACCGGTGAATCAGAAGAGAACAGCACTGAGGAACTGGCAGAGGATGGAACAGGGAGTACGACAGTTGAGCAGACAGAAGATTCCGCGCTCGAGATAACTAAAGAGCCGGCTCAGGAAACGGAAGAGGCTGTGACCGAAGACTTCGCGTCAGCTTCTGCCGCGGAAGAAACCCCGGCTGCCGAGGTGAAGGACGATGAGCCTTTATTGGACGTAGTTGTGACTGTTGAAGGAACTGAGGAAGTGGTTCTTCCCAGTGACACCGGTGCGCCGTCGTCTGACGAAATGTTTGCTGAGTTCGTAGAGCGAAGCTTCGAAGGGCAGCCTCTTTCCAAGGCGCCCAAAAAACTAAGGAGCGCCGTTTCTTCACTGCAGGGATATGACCGGGCAATCTATAACTATATAGCAGGTCAGCTGCCTCAGATTGCAGCGGGCGAACAGGCTTCGACAGAATTTGAGATCACGACGGAGATCATGGGCTTAGAGAAGAACTCATGGACAGCGGAAGAACTGGGCGTAGATGCTGTCTTTGCCAAAGATGAAAACGGAAATTATTTTGTTCCGGCAGACGCTCAGGAAGCCGCTTTTGCAAAAGTAAAAGAGGCTATCAATCTCTCCAGGATTCTCGATGTGCTGCTTGCAGAACATCCCTACGAACTCTACTGGTATGATAAGACCACCAATGCCGGTACCAAAATGACAATTTTCGGACTGAAGCCCAGCTATGATAAAACCCTCGGCACTTATGTGCTGGGAACGAATGGCAATATGTATCTGCGTTTCAGTGTTGCGCAGGAATATTCAGCAGGTGAGTATCTGGTTGACACTTCAATCGGCCGGTCAGTCCAAAGCGCGGTAGACAACGCGAATGCGATCGTGTCAGAATACAGCGGCATTTCAGATGAAGAAAAACTTTGCGGATATAAGGATGAAATCTGCGGCCTTGTTTCTTATAACAGTACGGCCTCAGACGGAACAAGTTACGGAAATCCATGGCAGATGATATGGGTCTTTGATGGAGACCCCGGCACTAATGTTGTCTGTGAGGGATATGCTAAGGCGTTCAAATATCTCTGTGACCATACCGTGTTTGACAGTAGTATTGAATGCATTCTTGCAGGCGGAGATCTGGTCAGAGGCAGTAAAAGCGAGCCTCATATGTGGAATGTCCTTAAGATGGACGACGGAAATAACTATCTTGTGGATGTGACCAACAGCGATTCGGGAACTGCGGGATATCCGGATAAGCTGTTTCTTGCGGGAACAACCCAGACGAGGACAAACAGCGATGGTAATAAAGGATATTACATTGCCGGAGCAGGGCTGACATATTACTACGACAGTGATACAGAGGGAATATTCAGTGAAGGAGATCTGGGAATATTCCTGCACAATTATGGGAAACATGAGCAGGGAACGGACTTTACTGTAGATGTAAAACCGACATGTACAGAAGCTGGATCCGGGACAGGACAATGCGCTGTCTGTGGTGATGCATTCACAGGAGTGATCCCCGCAACAGGCCACAATTACAGTGGTTGGAATCTGACAAAGAAAGCGACGTGCACAGAAGCCGGAAGTCGGGAAAAGGTGTGCGCAAACTGTGGAGATGTGACCACTCAGGCCATTCCCGCAACAGGTCATAAGTATGGCAGTTGGAAAGTGACAAGAAAAGCGACCGGAACTGCGACCGGAATCAGAGAGAAGGCTTGCGCAAACTGCGGGGCAAAGATAACTGAAAAGATCCCCGTCCTTTCCGGAAGCTGGAAAAAAGACAGCATAGGATGGTGGTATCAGTGGAGCGATCGCAGTTATCCGGTGAATATGTTCCTGAAAATAAGCGGAAAGACGTATTATTTCAATTCAGTGGGATACATGGTGACCGGCTGGCAGTATCTCGGCGGTAAGTGGTACTATTTTGACGGAAGCGGAGCGATGGTGACCGGCTGGCAGTATCTTGGCGACAAGTGGTACTACATGAACAGCAGCGGAGTTATGCTGACCGGCAAACAGTACATCGGCGGCAAGTGGTATTACTTTAACGGAAGCGGAGCGATGGTGACCGGCTGGCAGTACATCGGCGGCAAGTGGTATTACTTTAACGGAAGCGGAGCAATGGTGACCGGCTGGCAGTACATCGGCGGCAAGTGGTATTATATGAACAGCAGCGGAGTTATGCTGACAGGTTGGCAGTATCTTGGCGGCAAGTGGTACTATTTGAATGGAAGCGGAGCGATGGTGACCGGCTGGCAGTATCTTGGCGGCAAGTGGTACTATATGAATGGAAGCGGAGCAATGGTGACCGGCTGGCAGTATCTCGGCGGCAAGTGGTATTATATGAACAGCAGCGGAGCGATGGTGACCGGCTGGCAGACGATTAACGGAGTGCGGTACTATTTTGACGCCAGCGGAGCAATGCAGTAAAATTGCTCTTCCGCTGCAGGGAGAAAGTTATGTCAGACATCGTTGAAGTTCGCGGCGTCAGGATCGGGGAAGGTATCCCCAAGATCATTGTCCCGATCGTAGAGGCGACCCGGGAAGAGATCATCCGGAAAGCGGAGTCCCTGGCCGGGGTGCGAAAAGATATTGTGGAGTGGAGAGCAGACTGGTTTTTGGAAGCTCCGGACCCGGCGGCGGTGGAAGAGGTTCTCAGAGAACTTCGCGGGGCGCTTGGAAATACACCTCTTCTGTTCACGTTCCGCACCTTGAAAGAAGGGGGCGAGAAGGCGATCGAACCGCAGGACTACGCGGCGCTCAACATCTCGGCGGCGAAGAGCGGGCTTGTTGACCTGATCGACGTCGAGATTTTTACAGGGGATAAGATCGTAAAGGAGATCATTGAGACCGCTCACGAAGCGGGGGTGAAGATTGTAGGCTCCAGTCATGATTTTGCCCGCACTCCCGAAAAAGATGAGATTGTCGGAAGACTTCGCAGAATGCAGCAGTTAGGAGCTGATATTCCAAAGATCGCAGTCATGCCGCGGAACAGAAAAGATGTGCTGACATTGCTTCTTGCGACGGAAGAGATGGCAGCCGAATATGCGGACCGCCCGATCATTACGATGTCCATGTCGGGAACCGGGCTCATCAGCCGCCTGTGCGGGGAAGTGTTCGGGAGTTCTTGTACGTTCGGAGCGGTGGGAAAGACCTCTGCGCCGGGCCAGATGAATGCGGAGGACCTGGATACAGTGCTGGAACTGATCCACAGGAGTCTTTGAGTGATTTAGAGAGGAGACAAAATATGGCATTTGCAGTATTTGCGGACGGGAGCGCTAATCTCCCGCAGTCACTGCTGGAGGGGATCACTCTTTTGCCGTGTGAGTATACCGTTGACGGAGAGCCCCGGGTCTACCTGGGCGATGTCGACCACTTCGACGGGCACGCCTACTACGAGGGGCTTAGAAATGGCCGCAAAATAGGAACAAGCCTTCTTAATACCCAGCTTTTCCTCACACATTTCACTCCTGTCCTCGAGAGCGGACAGGATATCATATACGTATCGATGAGCTCAGGGATCAGCGGCACATACAACGCCGCGGTTGCGGCTGCAGTCGAACTCATGGAACAGTTCCCGGACAGATTTGTTCATATTGTGGATTCTAAGGGATGCGGTTTCGGAAACACTCTTTTGGCCCTGAAAGCGGCAGAACTGAGCAGAGCAGGTGTTGATGTCAGAGAAGCCGCGAAGATTGTGGATGACGCAGTACAGCACGCTTGCCAGTATTTTACCGTAGATGACCTGAATTTTCTCAAGCGGACCGGCCGCGTCAGCGGATTTACGGCGGCGATCGGAACGGTGCTCAACATCAAGCCTATCCTCTATGGCGACAGCACGGGCCACATTGTCGCATGCACCAAGGTGCGCGGGCGCAGGAAAGCTATTGAAGCTGTGGTGGAAAAATATAGAGAGAAGAAACTTGATTCGCCAGAGCAGAAGATCTTCATTTCCCATGGAGACTGTCTCGATGATGCCAATATGCTGGCGGGACTTGTAAAGAAGATCACCCCGGAGGTCCCGATTACGATCTGTCAGCACGAACCGTTCTCGGGCGCCCATGTCGGCCCCGGGATGCTCGCGCTGTTCTTCTGGGGAGTTGAGAGATAATTTCTGCAGGCTGTAATTTATGCATCAAAAAAACGGGACCGGCTTTTCTGCCGGTCCCGTTTATTATTATTGTCAGATCTTCTCAGTATATTTCTTGTAGATGTAAGCGTAGCAGGTGCCGCCCTTGGGATCATAGATCAGAAGTCTGTACCACTCGCCGTCTGCGGTGATGCCGTCGACTTTGAGTTTGTGACCTTTCTCATAGATCTTTGCGATCTCTCCGTTAGGAGTGTATCTGCAGTTGAGGCTGGAAGATGTAACTCTTACCCAGATGGGAGTGATAGGTCTTACCTTGACTTCTGCCGCACCTACGCCGCCGGTCACTTCGTTAAGCTCTTCTTCGCCGATCTTGTTTTCCATAAATTCGTTCATTTTAATTACCTCTCTTTGTTTTATCTTTTTTCGTGTGAATGATTGTGTTTTTTTGTTATTGTTATCTATAGTTATATACGCAGAGCAGACGGACATCCACGGAAGATTTTAAATATTTTGGAAATTTGTGGTTTTCTCTTGACTTTCCACCGACTGGAAGGTGTACAAGTAACTAAACAGTGAGGTACAAACTGATGAAGATCAACCAGGTAGAAGAACTGACCGGTATCACTAAGAAAAACATCCGCTTTTATGAGGAGCAGAAACTGATCAGCCCGCAGCGCAATCCGGCCAACGGGTACCGCGAATACTCCATGGAGGATGTGAAGCAGCTCTCTCGGATCAAGCTTCTTCGGAAACTCGGAATTCCGATCGAGTCGATCCGCAAAATGGAGTCCGGCGAGATGAAGCTGGATGACTGTATGATCAAAAGAGTGCACGAGCTCAAAGAGACCGTGCAGAGCGCACGGATGATGCAGACAGTATGCCAGGAGATGCTCGACCAGACAGCAGGTTTTGATAAGATCGATACTGAGTTATATCTCGCTGAGATCGATAAGCTTGAGAAAGGAGGAACACAGTTCATGAATATCGAACAGCATGATAAACGTCCGTCAATCTTTGCTCCGGTATTTTTTGCCGGGATCACGATTCTTGCAGCAGCCGCATTCATCCTGCTGTTGTTCTATCTCAATTCAGTGGAACCGGCGCCTTTCGGGGTGATCGGGTTCTTCGTCATTGCAGGAGTGGCTGTTTGTGTGGGTGTCATCATCGCCTGCAGAGAAAGGATCAAAGAAATTAAAGGAGGAGAATTAGATGAAGCTCGCAACTATTGAGAACTGGCCCGGCAAGAACTATGAGATTCTTGGCCTGGTGAAAGGAACTGTTGTCCAGAGCAAGAATCTGGGCAAGGACTTCATGGCAGGAATGAAGACTCTGGTGGGCGGCGAGATCGTCGGCTACACAGAGATGATCGTGGAGGCGAGAGCGATCGCCACCAAGCGCATGGTCGATGAAGCTGAGGCGCTTGATGCGGATGCTGTTATCGGTGTCCGTTACGGCTCTTCCTCTGTCATGCAGAGCGCTGCGGAGGTCGTGGCTTATGGGACGGCGATCCGTTTTATAGACTAAGCAGCGGCGGCAAGGGCTGCCGGGGCATCACGGAAAATATAAGGAGACATGCTGTTATGCGGCATGTCTCTTTATTTATTTGTTTCATTATTTTGGCAAAAAAATGAAAATGAGCGGAAAACTAAGTTTCAAATAAGGTTCGTATTGAATAATGGCATCATCAACAGAGAACAAGAAAGGAGTTAATCATGAAAAATATGAACTATCTTAAAATAGCAGCAACAGGCACGGCAGCATTTTTGATCTCGACAGCGACAGGATTTACGGTAATGGCCGGTGCTTTCGGAACTGAGACCACCACCCCAGAGGTCTCTGGATACACCGCTGAAGCTACCCCAGAGGTCTCGGGTTACACATTAGACAGCGCAGGGACGGTAACGGTCTCTGAGGATGTTGCGGAAGATGCGGCGGCGACCGCTTCCCTGAACATGGTTAGCGGAGGCGCGCTCGATACGACGGATATGTTCACCAGCAGAGACCTTGAGCAGACGGCGGACCTGAGCGAAGCGCAGAAATACACGATCGCGGATGGACAGACCATTAAGATCACCTCAGAGGGTGTCTATGTGATCACCGGAACTGCAGCAAACGCGTCTATCGTGGTAGAAGCAGGCGATGAGGACAAGGTTCAGATTGTTCTCGACGGCGTATCCATAACAAATGACAGCACTCCCTGCATCTATGTAAAGAGTGCGGACAAGGTATTTGTAACCACTACGAGCACGGAGAACGCCCTTACAGTAACCGGAACCTTCACAGCTGACGGCGATACCAACACAGACGCAGTGATCTTCAGCAAGGATGATCTGGTTTTGAACGGAACAGGAACTCTTACGATCAAGTCCACGGACAACGGCGTGACCAGTAAGGATGATCTCAAGATCACCGGAGGCACGATCAACATCACCTGCACTTCGGATGCACTGGAAGCCAATGACTCAATTCGCATTGCGGACGGCACCATTAACATCGCTACAAAGAAAGACGCTCTTCACGCGGAGAACGATGAAGATGACACTGTAGGATTTGTCTATATCTGCGGCGGTACGCTCAATGTCGAGTCCGATGATGACGCTGTTCATGCTACGACGATCATTCAGATCGATGACGGCGAACTGAACCTTAAGGCTCATGAAGGTCTTGAAGCGACCTGGATTCAGGTAAACGGCGGTACGATTAATATCGAGGCCAGCGACGATGGTATTAACGCGGCTTACAAATCGGCTAAGATCACACCTGCCTTTGAAATTACTGGAGGCTATGTCACGATCGTGATGGGATCAGGCGATACAGACGCAGTCGACTCCAACGCTAATCTGATCCTCACAGGAGGAACGCTTGATATTACTGCCCAGAGTGCTTTCGACTATGACGGAACCTGCCAGAAGACAGGATGCACGCTGATTGTCAATGGGACTGAGACTGACACCGTATCCAATCAGATGATGGGAGGCGGAATGGGCGGCATGCGCGGCGGAAGATGGTAAATTGAGACCCCAGATAAATTGAGACCCCAGAGGTCTCAAGAGAAAAAGGGACCCCAGAGGTCCCAAGGGAAAAAGAGACCCCAGAGGTCCCTTTTCCCATTTGCATTCTAAACTGCAGAACATTATTATAAGAGTACAACTATAAGGAATGCGTGGTGACGAGAATGACCCCTAAGAACAGTGAAGAAGCGATCCGAATGGGGCTGGAGGATATCGAAAGCAAATTCGGAATCAGATTTTCGAGAGTTAAGGACGGAGAAGCGGAGGCATCAGCCCCGCTAATGTCAAAAGACAGAAATTTCTACAATGTGCCCTACGGCGCTGTTCTGTTCAATCTGGCAGACAATACTGCGGGCATGGCTTATCTGAGCACCGGCGGGAACGGCGTCACCGTGAGCGGGAATGTGAACTACCTGCGTGGAGCAGCCCCGGAGGCTATGGAACTTCGAAGCCGCGCGAAAGTGATCAAACGGGGCAGGAAGCTATGTTTTATCAATGCTGAGGTGGAAGACGACCTGGGAAACCTGCTGTCAACATACAGTTTTGTCTTCTCAAATATCTGAGAAGTTTTCTGTGTGCAATGGACTCATATTGATTTCATCCAGGAGAAATGAGCATGACACTGGCGAGTTACTATTTTAAACAGTTTACAACAGCACAGTACGCGGACTTCTGTATTCGCCTTGTGGTGGCATTTTTGGTCGGCGGTATGGTCGGACTTGAGCGGAGCAAACGTTTCAAGGAAGCCGGCATTCGCACGCACATCATAGTATGTGTCACTGCGGCACTGATTATGCTGGTCTCCAAATACGGTTTTGCGGATTTGAATCAGACTACAGGAATGGAAGTTTTGGGAAGTAAAGGCGCGGATCCCGCCAGAGTCGCCGCGCAGGCTGTCAGCGGTATATCTTTTCTGTGCGCGGGCGTAATCTTCAAGGTGGGCAGCAGCATCAAGGGACTGACTACAGCTGCCGGGATCTGGATGACTGCCGGCATCGGCCTCGCGGTCGGAGCGGGCATGTATGTGGTGGTTGCTTTTACAGCAGTGCTTCTGTGGCTTTTGCAGTA
>CADBIU010000015.1 GCA_902794825.1 uncultured Lachnospiraceae bacterium | reverse complement strand
GTCAGATAGGTCTTTTCTTCATGTTTGTGCTGTTCGTTCTTATCTTTGATTTCTTTATTCTCGTCCATGGTATTCTCCTTATACTTTTTCAGGCCTTAGCATAAAGGCAAAGTGATAGGTATCGTCGGAAACTCTGTATTTTGGCAGAAGGTCCGGACCGCAGCTCTTGGATCCGATGCCGGCCATCTTGTGGTCGAGACACAGGACAGTGCTGCCGCAGGGTTCGAGCTCGTAATTGTGACGCTTATTCTCCAGTTCCTCAGCAGTGTAAAGAGAGGCATTAAAGGAGAAGGTCTGCGAAGGATCATTGTCCGCAGCGGCAGCGGTCAGGCTCAGGCCCTTGCCCTTTACGGTGACGTAGTCGCAGTCCCAGTGGCTGCCGTTTTCCTGAGGACGGATGTAGTCCTCGTGGAGGGAAGCGGCAGTTCCCTTGAAGCAGCTGTGGTAACCGGAATGATGTTTGTCGATGTAGGTCTCGCCGGGTCCCATGCCGAAATAGCTGACATTTTTCATTCCGCTGCTCAGGAAGAGCCGCAGTCCGATGCGGGGCAGAGTCAGGATCTCCGGATCTTTGACAGCATTGATGTCCAGGAGGATCCTGCCGTCCGGATAGACCGTGACCTTGTTTACCATCCTCAAGATGGGCTGATTAGACATGGCGCCTACAGACTGTCTGACTCTGAGAGAGACAGCACCGTCGTCAGGTGTTCCGGAATGCTCAGTTTCAGATATTTCCACCTCATAAGCCCTGGTTACAGTGTGGTCAAGGCGTTCCAGTTTCCACTTATCCGCGATCGGCGCGTCATTATCGGTGGGAGCGCGCCACAGGTTGAAATCTATCGGTCTGTCCAGCATTTCCTGGGCACCTTCTTTCAAGGAGGTGAAAAGTCCGGCCAGAGTATCAAACCGGTAGGTAAAGCCTTCGCCCTTGAAGACAAGATCAGTGCCGTCCTCAGTGAGTGTAAGGGGAGCGGGAGATACCTTCCCCGTTCCGGCGAGCAGTCCCGCCGCCTTAAGTGCGCGGGGCTCCGCTGTGGGAATCCTGAGCTCGTCAAAGCCCAGTTCGTGTCCGGCGGGAAGTCCGCAGCACTCTGCTTTGAGAACATAGCTTATTGTGAGAAAACAGCGGCCCTTTTCAGGAATAGTGAAAGCAAGCGGTATCTGAGCAGAGGCATGAGGGGCTATGGAAGGAATATCCAGAGAGCCCTGGGCGATCATGGAGCCGTCGAGGGTCAGGGACCACGCGGCGCTTATACAGCAGGCAGGATCCTTGAAATCCAGATGGTTTTCTATGGTGAGGAGCTGCCGGTCGGGGGAATAGGAAGCGCGCAGAGGTCTGTGGACGTTTTTGTACTCCATAAGGCCGGTGTGAGGTGTCCTGTCCGGATAGACAAGGCCGTCCAGGCAGAAGTTGCCGTCGTGCTGAAGTTCGCCGTGGTCGCCGCCGTACCAATACATCGCCTTTCCATTGTCAGCCAAGCCTTTGTAGATGGCATGGTCGCACCACTCCCAGACGAAGCCGCCGCAGAGGGCGGGGTATTTCTCGGTAAGATCCAGATACTCTTTGAAATCGCCGGGGCTGTTGCCCATGGAGTGGCAGTATTCCACAAGCAGAAGAGGCTTTTCAGGGTTGTTGTCCAGATAGTCCGTGACTTCATTGAAGCCCGGGTACATGCGGCCGACGATGTCGATGTTCGACATGTCGTATTCGCGGTCGAAAGCAGCGTAGTAGGCGCTCTCGTAGGTGGTCAGCCGCGAGGGGTCTGTCTGTTTGGTCCAGCGAAGCGCTGTCTCGAAGGTGCACCCGTAGCCGCATTCATTGCCCATGGACCAGACAAGGATGCAGGGGCGGTTGCGGTTTCTCAGGACCATAGAGCGGATCCTGTCCAGTGTCGGCTCGATGAAATCGGGATTATCGGCGATCCTGACATGAGCCCTGCGCATGCGCTCGTTGTAATCGTCCTCGTTGAAGGAGAGGGGACCTGTGCCGTGGCTTTCGTTGTCCGCTTCGTCGATGACATAGAATCCCATTGCGTCGCAAAGCTGGTAGAACCAGGGCGAGTTTGGATAGTGGCTGGCGCGGACAGCGTTGAAGTTGTGGGCCTTGATCATCTGCAGATCCTTCATGGTCTGATCGATGGTTATGACCGCGCCTGTGAGCGGGTCAGATTCGTGGCGGTTGACGCCCCGGAAGGTGATCGGCGCACCGTTCAGAGTCAGAACGAGATCACGAATTTCGACACGGCGGAAGCCGACTTTTTCTGTGATGACTTCGCTGCCGGTATCCATGATCAGGGTGTAGAGGACGGGATCTTCCGCGCTCCACAGAGAGGGCTTGTCCACGTGGATGGAGACAGGCTGATCCGGCCCGGGAGCGAGGGATTCGGCGAACAATGTTTTGCCATCCGGGCTCTGCAGTGTGAGGCGGACCGGGATGGGAGATCCGCTGAATTTAAAGCGGAGCCTCAGTTCAGCATCCGAGAAGTCCTCAGAAAGGTCCGTTTCGACAACATAGTCGACGATGCGCTCCTTGGGACGGGCCAAAATATACACGTCCCGGAAGATCCCCGAGAAGCGGAACTTGTCCTGGTCCTCCAGATAACTTCCGTCGCACCATTTGAGAACAAGCACAGCCAGAAGGTTTTCGCCCTCTTTCAGGAGATCTGTGATGTCGAACTCAGCGGTGTTGTGGGAGACCTGGCTGTAGCCGACGAAGGAACCGTTGAGCCACACGTAGAAGCATGAGTCCACTCCCTCGAAGTTCAGGAAGGAGAGCGGCGCTTCGGGATTGGGGTGCCACTCAAAACGGTGCAGGTAGGCCCCGCAGGGATTGTCCTGAGGGACGTAGGGCGGGTCGAAGGGGAAGGGATAGCGGATGTTGGTGTACTGATTACTGTCGTAACCGCGCATCTGCCAGCAGAAGGGCACCTCCTCCTTGGCCCACCACTTGCCGGCCTCATAGTCCGGCAAATAAAAATGATCCTGCAGATCATGGATGCTGGGATACCAGGCAAAGTGCCAGGGACACCCGCTCAGCATCTGCAGGCGGTCCGAACTCTCTCTGTGCCAGGGCAGCATATCATTGCGTGCGGAGCATGGGATGTAGTAGGCCCTGTCCGGCATAGTATTCTGGTGGAGGACAGAGAGGTCCTCATAGAGTCTTGGAACGATCAAAATAGAACCCCCTTTCTGTTTCGATTTGTAAAATGGTTACTAATTCCCCTATTAAAAAGCATAGCGAAAAGGAATTCAGAACCATATAAACGAACCGACTCAAAATCTGCACTAACCGATACAGGACCTGCACAGGTATGGAAAAGGGCAGAAAGAGTAATAAAATAAAGACTAGGGGAACACAGTAAGTATGGATATGTTTTGATCAAATACGGGTAATAGAAACATGGAAGAAAATAAGAAAGAAAATGAGGTTCTGGGAAAAGATCTGTATGTGAATTCGGGCTATCTGTTCAATACCAGAGTGCCGTTTAAGGAGAAAAAACTGCCTCTGCGCATCCTGAGCGCGGGAACTTATCAGTTGTTCACCTGGCCTAAGCTTCCGACCTGGAGACCCAAGGGCAGAGTGGACTGGCAGATCATCTATATCGCGGCCGGGGAAGGACACTTCATTTTGAACGGCCAGGAGGTCGTCGTGCCTGCCGGCAACATGGTACTGTACCAGCCCAAACAGCAGCAGAAGTATTTCTACTACGGGAAAGACCGCACGCAGGTGTGGTTTGTGCATTTCACGGGAAGGCAGGTGAAGAGTATTCTGAAGCACTATGAGATCCCGCTGGACGGATATATCCTGCACACGGGGATCTCACGGGAGTACGAGGACTGTTTCCGCAAGATGCGGGATGAGCTGATCAAGTGCTCCTGGGGGTACGAGGAGATGCTGACGTACCTTTTCCGGGAGCTGATGCTGCTGATTCACCGGCGGATGACAGAGGCTATGCCGCAGGTCTCGGGATTCATCCAGGAGGAGATCGAGCGCGCGAAGGACTATTTCGAGGAACACTATAACGAGGAGATCAGCATCGAGCAGTATGCGGCGTCCCGCAGTATGTCGACCAGCTGGTTCAATCGGAGCTTCCGCGGCGCTGTGGGCACATCACCAATGAAGTATATTTTGGATATCCGGATCCGCAATGCGCAGGTGTTGCTGGAGACGACGGACTATTCCATAGCCAACATCGCGGCAGTGATCGGCTACGACAATCCGATGTACTTCAGCAGGATGTTCCGGAAGGCGAAGGGAATGTCGCCGGCAAAATACAGAAAGACTTACAGGGAGAAATTTCTTGCGGATGTACCAAATGAGTGAATAAGAGCCCTCTGGAGCAGTTTGCAGATGCCTGTCTGCAAACTACCTCAGAGGGCTTTTTTTAGTTCGTTGTTTCTATATTAATGTGCTCCCTGAGGAATCCTTCGGGATCCCAATCTTCAGGGATCTCATGTTCGAAACGAAGATCCAATGTGACTTCTCCATCAGGAGTCTCGATCCGGTACATGAAGAGAGCGATATCTTCGACGGATTTGCGCATTTTCCCGGTGCCTGCCATCGACAGGAAATAGACAGTGTTGTCTTCCAATAAGAACTGCGCGCGGCCAGTTTCCACGGCAGGCTCTATATAGTTCCCGCGGTCATTCTCATTTTCAAGGGCATAATCGATCCATTCTTCATAGCCACCGAGGTCCTCCACAGAACTGTAAGCCAGATAGTTAAGATCAACCTGTATTAAGGGATTGCCGGAACTGTCGTACTCACCGATGCCGAAAGCGGCGAGATTCTTGTAGAAATTTCTGCTGTATTTGAGATCACCGAGGTCGGAGATGTCAATCTCGGCGGAGTAACTGTTCCGGCTGCTGTAGACGCGCGACTTGGTGAACAGGTGCCTGCCGGCATCTATGTTCTCGAAGTCGTCAGTATGGAAAGCCAGCATTTTGTAGAGATTCGAAAGAACTTCTTTACCATCCGTGACGTCATCGCTTTCGCAGCGGCACTCCGTAATGAAAGCTGTTTCACAGGGTTTCTGTTCAAAGGAATACACATCGAGGATCTCGAGGCCCGCGCTGTCTTTATAAGTGACCGTCAGGTACATGACGAAGTGCTTTTCGATGAGGGCTCTCTGTATTTTGCCGATCTTAAAATCACTGTAATCATCCAGGAAATCAGATTCCGGATCGGTAAAACCGTGAATGACAGCTTCGAAGAATTCGCCCTGATCGGCCATCTGAGGAGGGAGCATGATATCCGGCATGCCGTAAGGATTGTCATCCTCGGGATCAGCGTACATGATCGTATAGCCAAAATCCCGGTAGGAGTCCGTGCTCATGTAACCGAGAGTGATCCATGTGGGATACACGCTGCTGTAGAAGAGCCGCTTTCTCTCATCCGCCGGCTGATCCGCAGTTCCGAATAAGGCTTCCGGATCGATCACACACAGCTCATTATATCGGTCAGAATCTCCGGGCTGTTCGCAGGAAGCAATATACTTCGGCGTATAGAAGTCACTGTAATCATATCCGTAGTCTGCCAAAATATCGCTTCCCGAATTTCCTTTCCCGCTGTCATCTCCGCCGACAAAGACGGGCGGATCGATCGGGATATTGTCAGGTCCGGGAGCGGACTTCCTGATAAAGAAGAAAGTGCCTGCAGTGATGCAGAGCGTAATGAAGATCACAAGAGAAAGGATGAGAACAGGGCTTCCCTTACTGCGGACTGCCGGCTTGGCCTGCATTGATCTGCGGACGCTCTCGTAGGTGGAAGTGGCCTTCTTGACGCCGGCGGATACTGCGGAACGGGAACGGGTTGTGCCGTCTTTTCGTTTGAAGCGTGACCGGCTGCCGGAGCTTGCGCCTGACCGGGTGCCGGAGCCTGTACTGCCGGCATAGCTGGTGGGGCCTTGCCCGCTCAGGATATCCCAGGCCTCGCTGCGCCTGGAAGTCCTGTTCGAGGCATGGCTCGCGGCGGGGCGGGAGCTGCGGCTGCCTGACCGGTCAAGGTTCTCACCTGTCTGATCGGAGCCGTTGTCTTTGCGCTCGATCTCAGCGTCTGAATTCTCCGGAAGTACTCCGGTGAGCGGCTGATCTGAGACGTAAGGAACCAAACCGGCTTTCCATAGAAAGCTGCGGGTCTCTTTTGATAACTGCAGAGCAGACTCGTCAAGACCCAGATCGGGGGCCATGAGCCTCCGCTCCCAGGTCTTGGAATCATCGTCCCTGAAATAGGACATATCCTGCCCTGGCGCAGATGTACCTGTCAGATCCTCATACGGCCATCCGTTCGTATACATTTTTTCTGAATAGTTCGCGTCTCGATCTTTTTCCATGAGAAACACCCTTGCGGAGTACTCGGGCACTCCTGAAAATAGGGAAACTGTATCCGGAGATCCGGCTTTGGGCCGGTCCCGTTCTCATTGTACCATAGCATCTGCGCGGCAGTTGATATTTGTGCACGAAATGAGATAACATGGAAGGGAAGGTTTTACAGGAGGAATGATCAGGCGCCCTCGCAGAGCATTTTCCTTACATTTTTGTCAGTGGGATCGACGCTGTACGGCCATTCGATCAGCCGGACGCTGTTTGCCTCACAGAGCTCTTTTTTGACGCGGTCCAGGTCCCTGCGCTGGGAGAGCGCCTCCTCTCCGCCAAAGAACTCCACCGGCAGATAATGCTGGACCCCCTGATACTCGATCGCCGTGCTGAGGGAGGGAATGTATAGATCGAGGCTCTGCCTGCCGAGCCAGTCAGGCCTGTACTGGTAAAGAGTATCAGGGTAGAGTCCGCGCACGGCATGGAACAGGCTCAGCTCATGCTTCCACTTGGGTTTGATGACGCCCTCTGCCGTGAGCTTTGTCCGGATCTTCGTACGCGCGAGGCGCCAGTTCGCGCGCAGGCCGTCCTTCTCCTCATAGAGAGCAAGATCGGTGTACCACCATTGGAAGAAGGGCATAATGACTCTGGTAAGGCTCTGGAAGAAATCAAGTTCTGACTTGAAATAACCGCACTCCAGAATGTGTTCGATATTGCGCCTTACATGGACTGTCTTGACCGGATTGTGATGAAAGGGAAGGTTTCCCTGAAACTTCGCCAGCCGGTCGGGCAGATACGGCGAGCGCAGCACGATTCCGTCCTGCCATAGGTGCGTCTGATACCAGGACAGAGAATAATCATATAGCGAATAACCGCCGAAAACTTCCTGAGACGTGTTCGTGTAGAGAAGATGGTACATCAGGAGCACGGTATCCATATTCTCCTTGTCAAAGACTGCCAGGTAATGAACCTTCTCCTCATCGGGGAAAAGGCTGTTGACCGGGCGGAAGACCTCTGCCTGCCGGCAGACTTCTGTTATGACAAAAAATTGAGAGACAAAGCTCTCCGGAAAGAGGAAACAGGCCTTTCGGTCAGTGTCGATGTCTTCGAACTGGCTCAGGAAGGCGTCCACATAGGGATTGGAAGGGAACTCATCATTTTCAATCAGCTTCATCGTCGCGTAGCGGTAAGAAAGGTCTGACCAGGACAGCTGAACGAGAAAACGCTCATAGTCGTTGGAAGTATATTCCTCCCGGAGGTCCTCAAAATCCTTCTGATAGGACTCATGTTCCTCGAGCAGAGCATCGAGAGTGGAGAAGGTGGTCATTTCGTGATACTGAGGATAACGATCCCAGAGCATCCGGAGGCGGTCGTAGGAATATGTGATTGTCGGCTTTTCGTGGATCGGCGGGTACATGGCGGCTCCTTTATAAAAAATCAAATGTATTCTACTATAAGAATGTGTACATTTGTCTGTACAGAGAATTGAGAATTTTCGAAAACAGTAAATTACGACAATAATAAACGCAATAGAACTACCAGAAGCAGAGGAGGAAAAACTATGCTGGAAACCGGAAGCAAGGCACCTGAATTCACCCTGCCGGATCAGAACGGAGAGATGCATTCACTAAAAGACTACAGAGGAAGGAAAGTAATTCTGTATTTTTACCCGAAAGATAACACGGCCGGCTGCACGAAGCAGGCATGCGGATTCGCGGAGAGATATCCCCAGATTCAGGAGAAGGGCGCGGTTGTGCTCGGGATCAGCAAGGACAGCGTGAAGTCGCACAAGAATTTTGAGACAAAATACAGCCTTCCGTTCACAATTCTCTCGGATCCGGATCACGCGGTGATCGAGGCGTATGACGTCTGGAAAGAGAAGAAGAACTATGGGAAGGTTTCTATGGGAGTTGTGAGGACGACTTATCTGATCGATGAAGAGGGGATGATCGTCAAGGCGATCGGCAAGGTGAAGGCGGCGGACAATCCGCAGCAGATGCTGGACGCGCTTTCGGAGTAACGGATAAAACACAGTTTTGATTTAGATGAGCCGGAAGAGGGATGAAAAACCAGGGGAGGTTATTATGAGCAGACTCAAGGAACTGAGAAAAGTTGTGGACGCGGAACTCAATAAAATGGAGAGTCCGGACAAGCGGATCGGCGCGGTCAATCATCTGTACGGAGTGTCGTTGGCGGCGACAATGATCGCGAAAAAGCGCGGGCTGGATCCGGAACTGGCCGCGATGGCCGCGATGATGCACGACCTGGCGGCTTATAAATCCGGGTCTTATGACGATCATGCCCACAGGGGAGCTGAACTGGCGAGAGGAATTCTGGCGGAACTGGGGCAGACCAGTTCTGATGAGACCGATCTGATCTGTTCGGCGATCTATCACCACGATGACAAGCTGGTCGTGGACGGTCCGATGGATGAAGTGCTCAAGGACGCCGATGTGATCCATCACTGCATGAACGATCTCTCGAAGGCGGTGAAGGACAAGGAGAAAGTCAGATTTGAGGCGCTTTGCAGGGAATTCGGCATGTGAGGCTGCGGAAGGAGTTGGGCAAAGTATCGACTATTTCGGAAAATTATTGTATCCTGTTTGAAGATTGATTTTGAAAGGATGGTTTGTTATGGCCTTTGTTATTCTCGTTCTGATGGCGTTTTTCGCGATGATCGCTCTGCAGCAGCAGATGACTAAAAAGGGTGTTGAAGCCGGGTCGAAGGATTCGGAGATCAAGATGATCCTCTCTTACTATAAGATACTTCGGGAGCACCAGAGCGAGACGAAAGCTAACGCATTTGTGATCGGTTATGCGCAGAAACGGCATGGCTCCGAACTTCGGGACAGGATGGATGCGCTGGCAGTGAGGATCCTGGACGACAAGGGCGCGCGCAGAGAAGGCGCAGAAAAGCTGGAAATGCAGGTAATCGAGATCAAGGGCAAGTACTACTATCAGTTTCCGATCGATCTTGGGCTTAAAATGCGGGACGCCGAGCTGGCAGCAGTACTGGAGAGGACTAAGCAGAAGATCGAAGAGAGATACCCTGACGACTTTGTAGGCAAGGCGGTCAACTATATTACCGTAGTGATCGACGGCAAAAAAGCGCTGAACCTGCTTCACGAATAGGAACGCTTTATCGGATTCAGAAATAGCAAAACGAGGCGCCGTGTAACGGACGCCTCGTTTTTTTTGATATATTTTGGCAGATTTACTTCCATAAAAAGTCCATGAAATCCGGGATTTCTTTCTCCCAGTCAGCCTCGCAGTGTCCGCCGTCGGGCTGGCAGTAGAGGCGGGTGATCGCTCCCTTTCTGTTCAGAAGTTTCTCCACCTTCCGGTTTGAATTGGTAAGGAACTTGCAGTAACCGGAGTCCGGATCGGTTCCGCCTTCCTTTTCTCCCCAGGAGAGGTAGACGCGGGTGTCGGGATCGATGTCGCTGTGATAAATGTCATCCATGAGAGGCTGCATGACCATGAAGATGGAAGAGGAGACACAGGCCGCTTTGGAGAAGACATTATTGTATTTGGTGACAGCGTAGAGGGACATGAGCCCGCCCATGGAGGAGCCGGCGATCGCAGTGGCCTCCCTTGAGGAATAGGTGCGGAACTTCCTGTCTATGAATGGCTTGAGGCTGCGGGTGACCCAGTCAAGGGTCTCATCGCCTTCACCGCGGATCTTTTTACCCAGCAGGTTGGCGTCATAGGGGCAGTACTCGTCGAGTCTGTGATCGCCCTCGTGGGAGCACTCAAGTCCGACGATGATCATGTCTTTGTCCCAGCCGTCCAGAAATTCGCTAAGACCCCAGGACTTGCCGAAAGTGGCGTCGGAATCATAGAAGAGATTGTGGCCGTCCCAGAAGTAAGTGACGGGATAGCGCTCGTCTGTGCTGTCGTAGTTGTCCGGAAGATAGATATGAAGACCGCGGGGCTCGGCAGCGGGTGCGTACCAGATCGTATCTTTTATAACCATTTACTGTACTCCTTGTCTTTGTTTTTACGCCCGATACTGTATCAGTTTGTTAAAAACAAATCAATAGCTGTTTTGGCAATAATACATTTCCATTTTCTGTTCATATTTCAAAATTATGCTATACTTACCTTTAGTATCCCGAAAGGAGTCAACTTATGTATAAGGAAGAAATTACACATTACAGCAATTGCCTGAGCAGAGACATGCACATTTGCATCTACGGCCACGGGGGCGTGCCGTTTCTTGCGTTTCCGACTCAGGATTCGAAATGCCACAATTATGAAGAATTCGGCATGATTAATGAACTGAGTGACTATTTGGAAGATGGCAAGATTCAGTATTTCGTGGTAGATACCATCGACAAAGAAAGCTGGTCGGAGGGAGACTGGGATCTGGGACGCAGGGCCTGGAAGCAGGAACTGTATTTCCATTACATCGTTGATGAAGCGATGCCCATCATACTGGAGAGAACCGGAGGAAAGCTGCCAATGACTACAGGCTGCAGTCTTGGCGCGAACCATGCTGTGATCACAATGCTCAGAAGACCTGATCTGTTTTCAGGATGCCTGGCGCTGTCCGGCGTCTATGACAGCAATGTCTTCTTCAAGGGCTGGATGAACGAGACGCTTTACGATAATTCTCCGGAGTGCTTCTTACCCAACATGTCTCCGGATCATCCCTATATTGACGAGTACAATCAGAAGCAGATCATCATCTGCGTAGGCCAGGGAGCCTGGGAAGAGGACGGCGTCCGCTCGCTCAGATATCTCGACAGCGTTTTCCGCGAGAAGGGAATCGGCGCGTGGTGCGATTTCTGGGGCTATGATGTCAATCACGACTGGCCCTGGTGGTTCAAGCAGATGCGCTACTTCATCCCGATCATCCTGGAGAGATGGGGCATGCAGTGACAGCGGAAGGCGGGAATGCAGGCCGGTTCGCTGCTTCACGCGGCGCCATTGATATTTTGACAAAAAAGAGATTTATATAAGGAAGGTGCCACTATGAACTTTATTTTCATTTCGCCCAACTTTCCCCACACTTACTGGAACTTCTGCGACCGGCTCAAGAAGAACGGCGTGAATGTTCTGGGCATCGGCGACGCGCCGTATGACGGTCTGGAGGACGGACTCAAGGGTGCGCTGACTGAGTACTACAAGGTCGATTCCCTCGAGAATTACGATCAGGTATTCAGGGCAGTCGCGTTCTTCTCATTTAAGTACGGCAAGATCGACTGGATCGAGTCCCTCAATGAGTACTGGCTGGAGCAGGACGCGCAGCTGCGCACGGACTTCAATGTGACGACCGGCATTCAGAGCGACCGCATCAGCTTTATCAAGGAGAAATCCCTGATGAAGAAGCTCTATCAGGACGCAGGCATCCCTACGGCCCGTCAGAGCAAAGTGACGACCCGCGAGGCCGCGCTCAAGTTTATCGACCAGATCGGGGGCTATCCCGTGATCGTTAAGCCCGACATCGGCGTCGGCGCGAACGACACATGGAAGTTGAACAATGACGAACAGCTTAACAAATTCTATGACAATCTCCCGGACGTTCCCTACGTTATGGAGGAGTTCATTGTCGGCGACCTGATCTCCTATGAGGCGATCCTGAATTCAAAGTTCGAGCCTCTGTTTGAGAATATGACCACATGGCCCACTCCGATCATGGAGATCGTAAACGACGACCTTAATCTGAAGTACTACACGAATCCCGACGTACCTGAAAAACTCCGCGGCGTCGACCGCCGTTTCGTCCATCTGGAGTTCTTCCGCCTGACCAAAGCCCGCAAGGGTCTTGGAAAGAAGGGCGAATATGCCGGCCTTGAAGTAAACATGCGCCCGCCGGGAGGATATACGCCCGACATGATGAACTTTGCTCACTCTACAGATGTCTACCAGATTTACGCGGATATGGTGGCTTTCGATGAGAGACATCTGCCCAAGTCCGACGACAAGTATTATTGTGTCTACGCGGGAAGAAAAGACGGGCATGATTACGTTCACACCCATGAGGAGATCATGGCAAAATACGGACCGGCGATGGTCATGCAGGAGGAAATGCCGCCTGTAAACTGGCCGCAGATGGGCCGCGTCATGTACACCGTCAAGCTTAAGACTCTCAAGGAAGTTGACGAGTTCATCAGTTTCGTGCATGACGAGAAGTGATGATCACAAGATAAGGAGCTCTGATCGATATGGATCTCAACAAATTTATGCAGGCATTCGGTCTGCTGTTCGTAGCCATCGGCACTGTGGTCGGTTTAGGATTCGCGGTTTCCGGCGTTGTGGCGGGCATGGGGTCCCTGGTTTTTATGGGAGTATGTTTTCTCGTGCTTTTCTGCGGGATCGGCGGCTTCTTCGCGTGGACCGGCATCAATAATATGAATCGGGAGCGGAAGATCAATGAGAAGGGCTACGCCGTGATGGGCAAGATCTTCGACTATGTGCCGGATAATCAGATGACTTTAAACGGGCAGCCGACGCTCTCCCTGATCGTGCGTTACAAGGAGGACGGGATCATCAAACAGGCTGTTGTCCGGACCGGCCAGGTCGATACGGCAGCTTTCCCCAGAGGAGCGACTGTAACGATCAGTCTTTTTGAAGGGGAAGCCGCGCTGGTACCCGGAAGTGTATCAGATGTCCGGCTTCCGGATGAGGAGAATCTTCTTAACCCGGATATTGATCCGGAGAAGATCCATTCTTCGATCGGAGCTTCATGCCCTTCCTGCGGAGCGATGCTGATGGTCCCCGTCGGGATGTCGGCGATCTGCCCCTATTGCGGCAGGAAAGTAAAGGCAGACGAAAGCGGATCTGTCCGATAAGCCAATTAAACGAAAAAGAGTCGTACAGCATGCCTGCAGTACGACTCTTTTTTTGTTTTCATTATGGACGCGCGAAGAAGTGCGGTGTCACTCGTTTGAGTTAGCAGCTATATAGTCACGCGCATGACCGAGAATGTTGCGCAGCTCCCGCAGAACGCCGTTCTTGGCATAGGAGCGCTCCACCAGGTCGGCGGCTTCCTTGAGCTCCTGCCTTGCATTTGCGACAGTGGCGGCAATGCCGGTCTCCTTAAAAGCGGAGAGGTCGTTCAGGTTGTCGCCAAAGTAGACGGTCTCCTCTTTTTTGATCCCGAGATACTCCTGGAGAAGCGCATAGGCCTCGCCCTTGCCTGCTTCACGGGGCGTGATATCCAGCCACCATGCGCCGGAGATGGTCATGGAGAGGTGGGCAAAGCGGGGATCCTTGCGGATCTGCTCTGTGGAAGTCTCAATGGAAGTGGGGTGGTAGATCGCAAACTTCGTGACCTTGTCAAAAGGCAGCTTCGTTACATCATCGACATTCTCGATGTCGTAGTGATAATTGTCGCGCATCAGAAGAAAGAGCTGACTGTCATCGCCCGCGTCCGTGTAGCAGGTACCGGGCGTTTCCATAACGAAACTGGCTCCTTCGATCCCGCGGATCGACTCGATGATGGGGAGGATGATATCCTGCTCGAGATGCCAGCTGTGGAGAAGTCTCTCTTTGGTGCGGACTACCGTGCCGTTTCCTGAGATAAAGAAAATATCGTCGGCTACCGGCCTGAATAGGTCCAGCATGCTGGCGTACTGTCTGCCGCTGCAGGCGCAGAAACGGATACCGACCTTCTTCAGCTCTTTGATGACTTCAAAATACTCGGGGCTGATCTCGTGAGATCCTTCCTTTACAAGTGTACCGTCGATGTCGCTTGCGATTAATTTGATCATGATCTTTTTCTTTCTCAGATTTCTCACTGCTAAGCCGGTCTTTTCATACAGAACGGCAGGTCAATAACTTCTTTACATAGCGCAATTATACATAAAAATGAACAAAAAAGAAATAATGTAATAAGGTGAGAGGATTTTCGTCCTATTGAGCGTAAATAACAATGAAATATCGAACAGATAACTGAATAACCATTATTCAGGAGGTATACTTATTATGAGAGATAAAAATATAGTGATCGCTGTTTTGGCAGGTTCGATGCTCGCTCTGGCAGCATGCGGCGGTATTAATTCCATAAAGACCGGAGGCACAGAAGAGACTGCAGTTCAGAGCACAGTGGAAATGCCTAATCCCTGGAGCGAGACAGCAGACCTTGACGAAGCGGAGAAAG
The DNA here is from genome assembly GCA_902794825.1 of uncultured Lachnospiraceae bacterium. GTDB lineage: Bacteria > Bacillota > Clostridia > Lachnospirales > Lachnospiraceae > CAG-791. The sequence goes on along the minus strand of CADBIU010000015.1, from coordinate 31,822 downwards.
CGACGGGGGTAGATTTTGACCCGCCTGTAGACAATTCTCTTCCGGAAGGGTATGAGTTTGTGACATACCGCTACACGGATAAACTGCTCGAGGCAGTTTATAAAAAGGGAGACGATGAGATCGTGATCCGCGTGTCCACACAGGTGAGCGGAATAGAACTGAATGGCGACTACAACAAGTACAGCAAGGAGTGGGAAGAGAACTTCAAGGGTCTCACAGTCAATTGCAAGGGCGACGGCACCCTGATCAACTGCGCGAACGCGGATGTTGAGACAACGCATTTTGCGGTTCTCATTAACCCCGGACAGGAAGGCAAGGGTCTGACAGCGGATGAGCTTAAGAGCATTTTCATGGGAATGCAGGCCGGACCGCTTGAGACATAAAGAATAATAAATATCTGAAAAGGAATCCCTGTTGTTTTCAGACAACCTGAAAGGAGGCTGACACTATGACCAGAAATCTTGGATATCTCGCGGCAGGTGTCGCGGTGGGGCTTGTGGTCACGGGACTGATCGTGAACAAGGAGATCCGTGATCAGAAGGAGAGAGAAGAAGTAATCGAGGACGGCCTTTTTGCGGAAGTGCAGGGAAATACTGTACGGCTCTACAAGGTGGAGGACGGCCGCTTCTGCGGATACCACATGACCCGGGAGTTCGAAAGCCAGGAGAAGGCTGTCGAGTGGGTCATGAAAGAGACGAATGCAAAGCTGCAGTTCATGCAGTGAGCGGAAACGGATAAGGGTTACATTGTTATTCCTGCGGGAAGCATTATCAGACGTCACATCAGTGACGTCTTTTTTATGCATAATACAGGCAAATAATGAATAAAAATCTGCCAAAACGCATAAAAAATGAAATACTTATAATATTATGGTAAAAGTATACGTAAATGGGAAGAGAGCTGAATCAGTGCAGTTTAGCCAATTAATGTTTGACCAATACAACGTGTGTGAGTATAATGATTCTAATGTCATTATTCTTTTAAGGAGGGAGTTATGAAAAAGAAACTGATGAGCATCGTTCTCGGCGCAGTGATGGCTATTTCACTTGCGGCTTGCGGCGGCAGCACCGGCGCGACGATCGAGAGCACAGAGACAAAGGAAGAGAAGACAGAGGCTGAGGCTCCTGCAGAGACAGCTGACGCAGCCGGCGAGGATTTCCACATCGGTATCGTTACCGGTTCGGTTTCCCAGTCCGAAGACGACAGACGCGGAGCGGAAGCTTTCCAGGCGAAGTACGGCGAAGAGAACGTAATCCTTGCGATCTATCCCGACAACTTCACAGAGGAGCAGGAGACCACGATCCAGACTATCGTCGGCTATGAAGGCGATCATTGTTAACCAGGCAGTGCCCGGAACAACTGAAGCTTTCCGCCGCATCAAGGAGAAGAGACCTGACATCATCTGCATCGCAGGCGAGTCCCACGAGGACCTTCCCGAGATCGGTTCCGCAGCAGACCTTGTTGTCAACAACGATTTCGTAGCACGTGGATACCTGATGATCCGCACCGCTCACGAGCTCGGCTGCGATACATTCGTACACATTTCCTTCCCTCGTCACATGTCCTATGAGACCATGAGCCGCCGTGTCGCGATCATGAAAGAGGCTTGCAAAGAGTTCGGTATGAATTTCGAGATGGAGACCGCTCCCGATCCGACAACTGATGTCGGTGTTCCCGGAGCACAGGCTTACATCCTTGAGCACGTTCCGGAGTGGATCGAGAAGTACGGCACGAACTCCGCTTACTTCTGCACCAACGACGCTCACACAGAGCCCCTGCTGAAGATGCTCCTTGAGCACGGCGGATATTTCATCGAAGCTGACCTTCCGTCTCCTCTGATGGGCTATCCCGGAGCTCTCGGAATCGACCTGACAGCTGAGGCAGGCGACTTCGAGAAGATCCTCGCAAAGGTTGAGGCAGCAGTCGTTGAGAAGGGCGGCGCAGGCAGATTCGGCACATGGGCATATTCCTATGGCTACACTGTTTCCGCAGGTCTTGCTGAGCACGCAAGAAACGTCATCCTTGGCACAAGCGAGCTCAATGACATCGATGCAATCTCCGCAGCTTACGGTGTATTCTCACCCGGCGCAGAGTGGAACGGCTCCAATTACACCAATGTAGACACCGGCGTTAAGTCTGACAACGTATTCCTGATCTATCAGGATACCTATATCATGGGCGATCCCGGACACTACATGGAGTCCACCAAGGTCGAAGTTCCCGAGAAGTACTTTACTGTTAAGTAATCAATATTCGGGGCCGCTTTCATTAACCGGCACTGAAAGGCGTCGGAACTGAATGAATCAGTCAGATGAGGAGGAGCCTTTGTTCCTCCTCATCTTGTTTGTTGTTCAGCGCAGTAAAATGCCTGCGCTGATCATGAACATGCAAAGGCAACTATAAACATGTATTCTAGGAAGGCATTGGAATGAACAATGAAAAAGCGCCGCTTCTTGAGATGCGGAATATCAAAAAAGACTTTTTTGGCAACCAGGTGCTGACAGACATCAATCTGAAACTGAACGAGGGCGATGTCCTCGGTCTGTGCGGCGAGAACGGAGCAGGAAAGTCGACGCTGATGAAGATCCTCTTCGGTGCCTCGGACATCACTTCAACCGGCGGATACGGCGGCGATATTCTGATCGACGGACAGAAAGTGTCTTTCAGCTCGCCATTTGAGGCTATCGCGGCGGGAATCGGCATGGTGCATCAGGAATTCTCCCTGATCCCCGGATTTGATGCGACCGAGAATATCCTGCTCAACCGCGAACCCAAGAAGGGCAATCTCGTCTCAGAAGTGTTCGGGGACAGACTCGACACCCTCGACCGCAAGGAGATGGACGAGAGAGCAAGGGCAGCGATCGAGATAATGGGCGTTTCGATCGATCAGCATATGATGATCAACAGCATGCCTGTCGGTCACAAACAGTTTACTGAGATCGCGAGAGAACTCTCCAAGGAGCAGCTTCGAATACTGATCCTTGACGAACCCACCGCAGTACTGACAGAGAAGGAAGCGGAGGCGCTCCTCGACTCGATCCGCGGAATGTCCGCCAGAGGGATCACAGTCATCTTCATCACACACCGCCTGCACGAGATCCTGTCTGTGTGCAATAAAGTCGCTGTAATGCGCGACGGCGTTCTGGTCCAGGAAGTTCCTGCCGGCGAAACCAGTGTGGAGCAGATCACCCATTGGATGGTCGGCCGCGATGTGAAGGGCGGCGGAGCGGGTATCAGCACACGGAATTTTGACGACGCGAAGACGATCCTCAAGATCGAAAAACTTTGGGTGGATATGCCCGGTGAGACCGTACGGAATGTAAACCTGGAAGTAAAAGAAGGTGAGATCCTCGGAATCGGAGGACTCGCCGGACAGGGTAAACTTGGCATTCCCAACGGCGTAATGGGGCTCTATGAAGCAGGCGGAAAGGTGACTTTCGAAGGCGGCGAGATTCCTCTGAACAGTCCCAGGAAGTGCCTGGATTCATCCTTTGCCTTTGTTTCCGAAGACAGAAGAGGCGTCGGACTTCTTCTCGATGAATCTCTGGAATGGAATGTAGCTTTCCCTGCTATGCAGATCCAGAATAAGTTCCTGAAATACTATCTGGGAGGCCTGGTCAAGTGGAGAGATGAGAAGGCGATCCGCGAGATTACCGAGAAATATATCGATGAACTCAAGATCAAGTGCACGAGTTCCAAACAGAACGCAAGAGAGCTTTCAGGCGGCAATCAGCAGAAGATCTGCCTTGCCAAGGCCTTCGCGCTGGAGCCCAAGGTGCTCTTTGTATCGGAACCTACCCGCGGAATTGATGTCGGCGCCAAGGAGCTGGTACTTGACGCACTCAAGAAATTCAACCGCGAGAACGGCGTAACTGTCATTATGATCTCTTCCGAGCTGGAAGAGCTTCGCCAGACCTGCGACCGAATTGCTATCGTCTCCGGCGGCAGGATCTCGGGAATCCTTCCCGCGTCCTCATCCGTGGAAGATCTCGGCGCGATGATGCTGAGCAATGTAATTTAAGAAAGGAGGAAGAGATGACTACTAAAAAGGTTAAAGCCGCGCTTAAAAATTTCGGCCTTCCGCGTCTGATCATCGCAGGATTCCTGCTCCTCCTGCTGATCATGGCTCCGTTTGTCGGCGCAGATCTGCCGACACAGATCTCCAATATCATCAACCGTTTCAGTTGGAACGGTATCCTGGTATTGGCTATGGTGCCTATGGTCCATTCGGGCTGCGGCCTGAATTTCGGCCTTCCGCTGGGAATCATTTCCGGCCTTTTGGGTGCCACGCTTTCCATTGAGTTTGGGTTTACAGGACCGCTTTCCTTCCTGGCTGCGATCCTGATCGCGACACCTTTCGCGCTGATCCTCGGCACACTGTACGGATGGCTCCTCAACAAGATCAAAGGCGGCGAGATGATGATCGCGACCTATGTCGGCTTCTCATCGGTATCCTTTATGTGCATGATGTGGCTGATCCTGCCTTACCACAGCCCGAACATGGTCTGGGGTCTGTCCGGCAAGGGACTTCGTACAACGATCTCGCTGGAGGGATATTATATCGGCGCGCTTGCCAATTTCCTGCAGATCAACATCGGATCGATCTCGATCCCGACCGGCACACTTCTGTTTTTTGCCCTGCTCGCATTTTGCATCTGGGCGTTCCTGCACACCAAGACAGGTACAGCTATGACGGCAGTCGGTTCCAACCCTGCCTTTGCAAAGGCGGCGGGCATCAACGTAGACAAGATCCGTATGCTGTCGGTCATCATGTCCACATGGCTTGCGGCAATCGGCATTCTGGTCTATGAACAGGGCTTTGGTTTCATCCAGCTGTATATGGCGCCTTTCTACATGGCGCTGCCCGCGGTCTCCGCGATACTGATTGGCGGAGCTTCGGTCAACAAGGCGACGATCATGAACGTCATTGTCGGTACGATCCTCTTCCAGGGTATCGTCACGATGACGCCTACCGTCATGAACAACATGATCCACATGGATATGTCGGAAGTTATCCGAATCATCGCTTCCATGGGCATGATCCTGTTCGCACTGACAAGAAAGACGGAGGGGTCCAAATGAAAAAGGGTAATAAAACAAATAATTCAACGGACGTCCGCTTACTTGTCCAAAAATTCTCTGTGCCGATCATGTTCATCATCATCTGCGCGATCTGTATCCCGCTTTCGGGTCTGTCCGCAAATATGCTGATCAACGAGATCGTCACGCGCATTGGGAGAAACGCGTTCCTGATCCTGAGCCTGCTCATCCCGATCATGGCCGGTATGGGACTCAATTTCGGCATGACACTCGGCGCCATGGCTGCGGAGATCGCGCTGATCTTCGTTTCAGACTGGCAGATCGTAGGGATCCCCGGAATGGTTCTCGCTGCGATCGTTTCAGTCCCGATCTCTGTACTGCTCGGTATCTTCTGCGGCAAGATCCTCAATGAGGCCAAAGGCCGTGAGATGATCACCAGCTATATCATGAGCTTCTTTGTAAACGGTATTTACCAGCTCGTTGTTCTGTATCTGATGGGCAGCATTATCCCGATCAAGCACGGCGCGATCAAGCTCCCCAGAGGCTACGGCATCCGCAATACGGTATCCCTTCTGAGCATGCGCCAGAAGCTGGACAATCTGCTGGCCATCAATGTGGCAGGAGTTAAGATCCCCGTGCTCACATTTATCATCATCGCCCTTCTGTGCCTGTTCATTGTATGGTTCAGTAAGACCAAGCTTGGCCAGGATATGCGCGCAGTCGGACAGGATATGGGCGTCGCAAGGGACGCGGGTATCAACGTCGAGCGCACGAGGATCATCTCCATCGTCATGTCGACGGTCCTCGCCGGCTTCGGTATGATCATCTATCTGCAGAACATGGGCAATATCGCCACATACAGCGCGCACAGCCAGATCGGTATGTTCTGTATCGCGGCTCTTCTGGTCGGCGGAGCATCCGTTGACCGCGCTTCGATCGGAAACGTTTTCCTCGGTGTCATCCTTTTCCACACGATGTTCATCGTGGCACCTAAGGCAGGCGCGGCGATCACAGGCGACTCCATGATCGGCGAATATTTCCGTGTATTCGTATCCTACGCAGTCATCACAATTGCCCTTGTTATGTATGAGACTAACAAGCGCAGGGCTAAGAGCGCTGCAGGACAGCAGCTTCAGGCCGCACAGGATGCAGAAGAAGCAGCCGGAAAGGAGAAAGCATGAAAAACAAAAGACAGCTTTTATTCCGGATCGCGGCCATCGTGATCATCCTGGCCGTCGCAGCAGTGATGTTTGTGATCGGACGAGGACATACGATTTATGTTGATAATAAGGAGACGTCATACAACGGCCAGACAGTGGAGGCTTTCTATAAGGCCACAGTCACTATAGGTGATGAGAAGCCTGCCAAGCTCTCCAAGGGAGACAGGGGAATGGCCTCCATCATGGGACAGACTCTCTCCATGACTGTGGAGATCACTGACGCGGAGGGTGAACAGCCCCACGCGCACAAGGTGAGCATGAAGGTTCCCTACGGAATGGACGGCATTACCATCAATATTCCGGCCCTGATGGCCGGACTTCCCCAGGACGCGTACCTGAGTGAGTTCGTCATTGAAGTTCCCGATACGGGAGCGACAGATGAAGAAATCGTGACAGACGAGTTCGACATGGGCGCGGATATGTAAGAAAAAAACCGGCTTCGCACTGAGTGCGGAGCCGGTTCTTTTTATCTGTTTTTTTTAGGCAATCTTTTTACATCTGCTCCAGAATGAATTCCTTCACTTCCTCAAGAGAGCTTTCTTTCCAGGCGCCCTCAGCAGCTTTTTCGGCGATCGGGCATATAATGTGAAAGTCCAGACCTTCTCCGATCACGCGGCCGCTGCGTTTGGGATTCATAAGATTCTCTTCCCAGTCCTTATCAGTAGCGTTTTTGTATTTATCCGGATAAAGGAAGACCTGCTGGCGCTTGGTAGCGGCGATGAACATTTTGCAGGCCAGAGGAATGAGTTTGTTGTACTCGTCCTCCTGAATGTCCACGAAGATCTTCGGAAGATCCGCACTCACGATATGCTCATTGGTGCGATCGATCTTAAGACCATGAGCTGTGAAGGAATAACTGTCTTTCGTAAAGTGCAGTTGCAGGACAATGCCCTTATCGGTGTTGAACTGCGCGCGCTGGTAAGGCGTATCAAAAATGAAATTGCCCAGAGAGTAGAAGATCGCCTTATCCCCGACGAGCTCATAGTTCATAGGAACATGCGGGTGGTGGGAGACGACGACGTCGGCGCCCATTTCGAGGTACTTAAGATAGCGGTCTCTGGTGTAAGGAGAGGGGATCGCCGTAAACTCTTCACCGCCGTGAGCGACTACGACGCACCAGCGGCATGTTTTTTTGATCCCGCTTATGACTTCCTCGATTGAGTCCATGTCGCTCCAGCTAAGGCAGCCGGCTTTATCGGGGCCCGCGGGCTTGCAGCCCCGCTGGTAGCCTACGCCGAAAAGACCGATACCGCCCGCTTCATCAAGGATAACAGGGCGCTTTGCCCTATCCAGATCCATCTCTGCGCCGATCGTCCTGATGCCGCGCTTTTTTGCTTCCTCCAGGGTCATCGCGAGTCCGTCCGGACCTACGTCCATGATGTGATTGTTGGCGAGGTTCCAGATATCGGCGTGAATCTTTTTAAGTACGACAGCGGCTCTGGGGTCGATCGTGTGCATCAGGCGCATCTCGGCGGCCTTGACGCGGACGGCGTCCTCACCTGCCAGAGGGCCTTCCACGTTCGCGATCACGTGATCGGAAGATGTCAAAATATCGAGCAGCGCTGGATCGATGAGATTCTCATCCTCCCACTTGTTCTGCATATAGTGGTCAAAACCTATGTCGCCAGTGAAGGCGAGGGTCGAGGCTTCTTTCATGGTGGTCCTTTCCGCCGGTCGGGCTTTTAGCGCCCGGATTCGTCCGGTCAGTCTTTGATCAGCTGCTGGAACACGTCGCCGCGCTCCTCAAAGTTTTTGAAGTAGCCGTAGGATGCGGCTGCAGGAGACAGGATACAAGCTTTACCGGAAGGCGTGATCTCTTTGGCCAGAGCGACAGCTCCCTGCAGATCCTCAGTGTAGCGGCAGCAGGGAAGCGTGCCGACTTCTTTATAGATGCGCTCCCCGGACTTGTACATGAGTATATAATTATACTCGCCGTGTTCCCGGATAAAATCGATCAGGATATCATAATCAATATTTCTGTCCATTCCTCCGAGAAGGATCGTGCCGGCATTGGGAATGCTCCTGACCGCCGCGATGGCCGCTTCCGGAATCGTGGAAATGGAGTCGTCGTAGTAGTCGACTCCGCCGTAATTGCCGGAGAACTGCATCCGATGCTTCAGACCGGTGAATTCTCTGAGGGATTCCCGGATTTTATCGGGATCGCAGCCAAAGAGCTGCGTGCTTATGGCGTAGACGAAGCGCGCGTTGAACTGATTGTGCTCGCCTTTAAGCTTCATGTCAAAATGCATCGGATCGTCGTAAGAGATCACGGTCTTAGCCGCTTTTGTGTCAAGCGCGGGCACGTTGTCTCCGACAAAGAGATAGTCGCCGGGCTTCTGGTTTAATGTGATATTGGCCTTGGCGCGGAAATACTTGTCCATTGTCTTGTAGTAATCCAGGTGTTCCTCATATAGATTGAGGAAAACAGCTATATGGGGCGAAATTCCCACATGGGCGAGCTGATGGCAGGACATCTCGAAGACAATGATGGTGTCATCTGTGATGGAGCCGTAATAGTCCAGCGCAGGCAAACCGATGTTGCCCACAAGAAGCGCAGGCCGGTCAGTGCATTTCGACAGCACTGTGTAGAGCAGGGACGAAGTAGTGCTCTTGCCCTTGGTGCCGGTGATCCCTATAACCTGTCCGGAGAATTCACTCAAAAAGAGGTCGGTCATGGAAGTAAACTTGTCGCTGAGATCCCAGGCAACGATGCCGGGACTCTTGATGATGTAGTCATAAGCGTCCTCGTCGATGTCTTCACGTTTGCCTTGAAAGACGGTAAGTTCGCTGACATCGCAGTATTTGTTAATGAATTTCTCGGTGGACTTGCCCTCGAGACCGTAGCCCCAGAGAAGGATTCGTTTGCTTTTTAATTTTTCTGTGATTTTCATATGAGGGATAGCCTCCTGCATGTGGTTGTTCAGGGTAAAAGCCGATCAATGTATTAATTCCAATAGAAAATTATAGCATGGATAGGGCCCCGGTGCCAAATGAGTGGAGAGAGATGATATTTTGACTGATATGCGGCGCTGTGTGATATTATTACTATATTGCAGTTCAAACAAATTAAACAGCTAAAGGGATATTATGGAAGATTTGATCGCTTTGGTCGATATAAATGACCGGATAACAGGATATGAAACAAAAGGGGAAGTCCACCGCAGAGGACTTTTACACAGGGCTTTCTCCGTATTTATCGTGCGGAACGGCAAGATGCTGATCCAGAGGAGAAATCCCGATAAGTATCATTCCGGAGGCCTCTGGAGCAATACCTGCTGTTCTCACCAGAGAAAAGGGGAAGAACTGCAGGAGTCGGTGCATCGCCGGATGATCGAGGAGATGGGGATCGACTGCGGACTCGAGGAACTGTTCAGCTTCGTCTACCGCACACAGTTCCGCCCGGACCTGATCGAGTACGAGTACGACCATGTCTTTGCGGGCACCTATGACGGCGAAGTAAGGGTGAACCCGGAGGAGGCTTCGGAGATCAAATGGATTCCGCTTGAGGAGCTGGGGGAAGCTCTGGTGAAAACGCCCGAGAAGTTCTCGAGCTGGTTTATCATCAGCGCGCCGGAAGTGATGAAGAAGCTGCGCGGGCGGGAGTCGGCAAAGAAGGATACTCTGGACTACTATAACCGCAATGCGGACATTTTTACCTCGACCACAGTCGATGTGGAGTTCACGGATATTCAGGACTGGTTTCTGAAGTTTCTGGAGCCCGGTGCGCTGATCCTGGACTTTGGCTGCGGATCGGGCAGGGACAGCAGGTATTTTTTGTCAAAGGGATTCAGGGTCGAAGCCTGCGACGGTTCGGAAGAGATGGTGCGCGCCGCTTCAAAGACAGCTGGGATCCCGGTGCGGAAAATGCTCTTTGAGGAGCTCGACGAGGAGGAGAGGTATGACGGGATCTTCGCCTGCGCCTCGATCCTGCATGTGCCGTTTGAAGAGCTGCCCGATATTCTGGCAAAGATGGAACGGGCTCTGAAAAAGGACGGCGCTGTATATGTCTCCTTTAAGTACGGGACCTTTGAGGGAGAGCGGAACGGACGCTATTTCACAGATATGACTATGGATCGGCTGCAGGAGCGCCTTGCGGCGGCTGCCGGAAAATACGGCGGCAAAGGGCTGCAGGTCGCCTCGAGCCGGATCACAGGCGATGTGAGGCCCGGACGGGAGAACGAAAAGTGGCTGAACGTGATCCTGCGCAAAATCGGTGTTTAAATATAGAAAGGGACCCTGAGCTTAAAACTCAAAGACCCTGAAGGGGTATTACTTGTTTTTCGCTTTGCGAACGTAGTGCGCTATGGCGAAACTGAGAGCGAAACCGACGCTCATGGAAACCAGCGTCAGCGCGCAGTCGAATCCGTTGGTCCTCACCATTTCGCTGTTTTTCTGGTTGATCCCGATCAGCGTGTAGAAGAAGAGATCGCCGGGGATCAGCGGAATGATCGCCGGGTAGGTGTAATAAGTGGATGGCTTTTTTTGCAGTTTGCCGAGCAATTCCGCGTAAATAGAGGCCACAAACGCCGCGACTGTAGCGTAAACAGGTCTTGCGCAGAGGGGCGTCAGGATCAGCAGGACGATCCTTGTGATCGCGCCGCCAAGGCCTGCCAGCCACAGGTCCCGGGGAAGGATCCTGAAGACCACGCCCAGAAAGAACGAGGTTCCAAAGGCCAGAAGGATCAGTATAAACGGATTGGTGATAGTTCCCCCGACCGGGTTATTGAGCAGATCCTCCGACGAGAACATCACCATTGACAGGAATATTCCTGTGGCCAGCGCCATCGTCTCCACAGTGACCCGCATTGTCTGCATTCCGCCGCTCAGCTCATTGCCGCACAATATGCTGCGCACCGCGTTTGTGAGCGGAATTCCGGGGATCACGAGCATCAGGGCCGTGACGATGACCACCGGCTGTTTGTCGGTGATGCCCGCGGCAGCCAGCAGGAATACCACTGTCGTCGCGATCCACATTAAGAGGGCATTGGTCAGTATTTTGTCAACGCCGGGAATCGCGAGCAGGACTAGCAGGTAATGCGCCAAAACAGTGACAGCTGCCACACATATGATTTCCCGCAGGCCGCCGCCAAAGAGCAGGCTCAGGCAGGACATCGCGCAGATCTGGCCGAGCAGTACGACGAAATCGCTATAGTCCTTCGTATCGGACGCTTTTTCCAAAAGCGCTCCAAGTCTGTCAGGAGATGGATGCTGCTCTTTGACCGTGTAGCTTAGCCGGTTCAGCGACATGAGCCGGGTCAGATTGATGCCGCCCGCCGGGACCTCGGCCTGACGGACAGAGCTGTAACCGCTTTGGTCCTTTGCTGAGACAGAAACATAAGTGGGCAGAATAAAAATGCTGCTGTCATTAAGTTCGTAGGTGCTTAAGACGCGGTCGACCGCCAAATTGACGCGTTCGACGTTGGCTCCGCTCATGATCATGCGCCGGCTGAGCTCTACGCAGAAATCCAGTACCATCTCGAAGGGCCGGGACTGATACCGGGAAGGCTGGGGATTATTGATTATTATGAGTCATAGTCTTAAATGCCTCTCTGAAGTAACGTATGATTACGAGAATCTCTTCTCATCATATCATAAAAAGAAATATAAAAACCGAAGGAGGGTGAATCATGAACGCAAATATCACAAAGCGCAATGAACTTCTGGCACAGAAGGTGATCAAGGGACTGCAGTCCCGCAACATGGCCGGGTACTATGCGGCGGATAAAGAGGCGGCGTTAAAGCAGGCGCTCGCTCTGATCCCTGAGGGGAGCACGGTGACGATGGGCGGAGGAATGAGCGTCCATGAGATCGGTCTCGTGAAGGCCCTGACCGAGGGAAACTATAATTTTATCGACAGGGACGCCGTAGAGGACAAGAGGGCGGCAATGCTCGCGGCTTATGACGCCGACTTCTATCTGATGAGCGCGAACGCGATGACGGAAGACGGGATTCTGGTCAACATTGACGGCAATTCCAACAGAGTCTCCGCTCTGGCCCAGGGACCCCGCAAAGTGATTGTGATCGCGGGCATGAACAAAATCTGCGACGATGTGGACGGCGCTATGAAGAGGGCAAGAAATGTCGCCGCGCCGATCAACGCGCAGAGATTCGGGCTGAATACACCCTGCGCCAAGACAGGCGCCTGCATGAACTGCAAATCGCCTGATACGATCTGCTGCCAGTTCCTGATCACCCGCTTTTCAAGACATCCCGGTAGGATCCATGTGATCCTCGTGAACGACAATCTGGGGTTCTGAGCCGGCATTAACAAATGTCCGGATATCCAGTATAATTATTGGCAGAAGGACATTTTCACTGTTTTACGACCGATCCGGATATCGGAGAGAGGAGCGGCAAATGGGGTTATTTGATAAGAAATATTGCGACTTCTGCGGAGGCAAGATCGGCCTTTTGGGCAACAGGAAACTGGAAGACGGAAACATGTGCAAGGAGTGCGCATCCAAACTCTCGCCCTGGTTCAGCGAGAGACGGCACAGCACGAAGGCGGAGATCGCGGAGCAGCTCGCCTATCGCGAGGAGAATAAGAACGCGGTCAGGAACTTTACGACCACCCGGTCTATCGGCAATTATATGAAACTGCTTCTGGATGAGAACCATCAGAAGTTTATCGTGACCAGCGCGAGCAATCTTGAAAAGGCCAACCCGGATGTCCTGGATTTCTCTCAGGCCGCAGGATGTTCACTTGAGATCAAGGAGAGCCGCACCGAGCTTAAGACCAAGGACAAGGAAGGCCATTTCATCAGCTATAATCCGCCTCGCTATGAGTATTCCTACAATTTCTTCGCAAAGATCGATGTGAACAGTCCGTATTTTGACGATATCAATTATTCCATCAGCAACGGCTATATCAAGGTCGGCGAGCGGCCGATGACCGGTGTACAGAGCAATTGGCGGGTGACTTCGAGCTTTGTCGGAATTAATAATGAGAATAAGTATTACGAGAACCTGAATCTCGGAAATGAGATCAAGGAAGCTGTAGATTACATGCAGAGGACTGCGAGGGGTGAGGCGGCTGCAGGCGGAGCCGGAGCAGCATCTTCTCAGCCGGCACAGGAACAGCCGCAGAGAGGCCCTGTCACATGTCCTTACTGCGGCGCCGCGACAACGCCGGACGCAAACGGCTGTTGTGAGTACTGCGGAAGCAAACTCGTCTGAATCCGGGAGGGCGGCCGGTAAGGAGCCCGGGAGGAACTGCAATGCCTAGGAATATTCGCATTTGCGATATAGGAACAAAGATACTGGAGTTTTTTCTGGTCACCAGCACTGCGCTGGTGATCAGTGTTATTTGGTTCGGACCGATCAGTCACACCTGGAACTTCCTTGCAAATCCCGTCGCATGGCTTTCGGCAGGAATAGCGATCTTTCTGATCGAGTTTGTGCTGTTCTGGATCGGGATCATCCTGGTCTACACGTCTTCTGTACAGCTTGGCGTGAAGAAGCGGATCATAGGCGCGCTCTGCGGCTGGATCCCCTTTGTGAATCTTTTTATGCTGACCGGGATCATCAGGACCTGCAGGCAGGAAGTGGCTGTGGAGCGGAACCTCGCTAAGCGGGACAGGGAGAGAGCGGCGCAGCAGGTCTGTAAGACAAAATATCCGCTCCTTTTAGTACACGGCGTGTTCTTCCGCGATTTTGACCACTTCAACTACTGGGGGCGTATCCCCGCGGAACTTGAGAAAAACGGCGCGACGATCTACTACGGTGAGCACAACAGTGCGGCGGCAGTAAACGACAGCGCGCTGGAGCTGGAAAAGAGGATAAAAGAGATTGTCCAACAGACGGGATGCGGCAAGGTAAACATCATCGCCCACTCCAAAGGGGGACTCGACTCCCGCACAGCGATCGCGACGACCTCTGCAAGGCAGTATGTTGCTTCCCTGACGACTATCAACACACCCCACAGGGGATGCGAATTCGCGGATTATCTGCTTGGCGAGATTCCCCAAAAGCAGCAGGAAATGATCGCGAAGCAGTACAATACAGTCGCCGCTAAACTGGGCGACAAAAATCCGGATTTCCTTGCGGCGGTTTACGACCTCACTTCGGAAAAATGCCGCGAGCGCAACGAAATCATTCACGATGATCCTGATATTTATTATCAGTCTGTCGGATCTGTCATGAATGAGGCGTCGTCGGGGCAGTTTCCTCTCAACTTTACCTATCGTCTGGTCAAGTATTTTGACGGTGAAAATGACGGCCTGGTCGGTATAGATTCCTTTAACTGGGGATCCTCTCTGCAGATGGTCCGCCTGGAGAAAAAGGGCCGCGGGATCTCCCACGGAGATATGATCGACCTCAACAGAGAGAACCTGAAGGGACTGGATATTCGGGAATTCTACGTGCAGCTGGTGAGCGACCTGCGTGAGCGGGGGTTCTGATGCTGCGGACCTAAGGAGTACAATATGACGGATTATGCATTAATAAAGGCACAGGCGGAGGCTATCATCGAGACAGAGCCGCACTATGTGGCTGCGCTGTCCAATATCTCAGCGCTGATCTATGAATCTCTTGACCGTCTCAACTGGGCGGGATTTTATCTTATGGACAGGGGCAGCCTTCTGGTGGGTCCCTTTCAGGGAAAGACCGCCTGCATACGGATTGAGATTGGAAAGGGCGTATGCGGCACAGCGGTGAAGGAAGAGAAGATCCAGCGGGTGGCAGACGTGCATGCTTTCCCAGGTCACATCGCCTGTGATTCGGCTTCCAATTCTGAGATCGTACTCCCTGTCAGGAGCGCCGGCAGAATCGTCGGAGTACTGGATATCGACAGCCCTGTGCTGAACAGGTTCAGCGAAGAAGACGAGAAGGGGCTTTCGGATCTTGTGATGTGCATTGGAGACAAGGTGGATTTTGACGGACTGCGCGGATGAGGAATGACGGTACAGAAACCATGAATACGAACCGGGAAGCTGTAAATCCGATCACTCAAGGGGTGATCTGGAAGCAGCTTCTTCTGTATTTTGCCCCTCTTTTGGGAGCGTCCTTTCTGCAGCTTCTCTACAACACGGCAGATACGATCATCGTGGGCCGTTTCGTCGGCAAAACAGCGCTGACCGCAGTGGGCGGTTCCGCGGGACAGATCTATGCGATGGTGACAGAATTCATGATCGGCATGTCGGGAGGCGCCGGCGTGATTCTGTCCCAGGCCTATGGGGCCAAAAACAGAAAGCTGCTGGACAGCGGCATACATAACGCGATCGCATTGGCGCTCGCGCTTGGAACGCTGTTTATGACAGCGGGGATCATCGCCGCTGGTCCGGCTCTTAAGCTTGCGGGCGCGCCGGCCCAAACCATGCGGGAATCCGTGCTCTATCTGCGCGTTGTCTCCTGCGGACTTATCCCGAACGCGGTCTACAATATGGGGGCGAGCGGACTGCGGGCAGTGGGGGACTCCAAAAGACCCTTCCGCTTCCTTCTTATCTGCAGCGGGGTGAACATTGCGCTGGATATATTGTTTGTAGCAGTGCTGAAACTCGGGATCGGAGGCGCAGCGCTTGCTACGATCCTGAGCCAGGTTCTGAGCGCATTTCTGGTTCTGCACGCCCTGGTCCGCGGAACAGGCCGGGAATTGATGCCCCGTCTGAGCCCCGGCAGGATCTGCCTGAAGCGGGACATGAGCCTGAAAATGCTCAGGCTGGGTATACCGCTGGGGTTCGATACGCTGATGTACACGTTTTCCTGCGTTGTATTGACATCCGCCGTCAACACGTTTGGAACGGATACAGTGGCGGCTTACGCTGGTTTTGTCAGGATCGAATCCTTTTACTGGATGCTTGAGGCAGCCCTCGCTGTCTCTATAACGACCTTTGTGGGACAGAACCTGGGCGCCGGCCGTATGGAGCGTGTGCGCCGGGTCATAAGACAGGGCGCCGCCATTATGTATCTTTTCATGGGGATGACTATTGTGATCATGTATACGGGCTGCCCGATCCTTCTGGGACTGTTTACTACAGACGCCGGTGTTATAGAGATCGGTGTGGACATGATGCGCTACCTATTGCCTTTCTATATCCTGTATGTGCCCAGCGGTGTGTTCTTCGCTGCGCTCCGGGGGATGGGAGAGTCTCTGCGCCCTACACTGATCACCTTCTTCGGCGTATGCGTCCTGAGGATCCTGTGGGTGGCATTCGTATTCCCGCGCGCTTCTTCCATGCGGGTCCTGCTGTTTTGCTTCCCTGTCTCCTGGACCGTCACGTCGGTCACATATGCCTTTTACTATTCCTGGTTTATGAGAAAGAGGGCAAAACAGAGAAGGCAGAAGGCATAAAACAATTTTTTGATAATTTGCACAAAATTAATCGAAATAATCCTCGGATATTCATAAATCCGTTCGTTTTAAAGGGCATATATCTTGTAATTGGCAATTGAGATGATATAATTTATTTTTGTATACAGTTATCCATTGTAGATCATTTATGGAGATGCTGTTTACTTTTAAGCTTAAAACGCTTTAGGAAATTACAACTGTGAAAGGGGAAAACCATGACTCGGTACATTGTAAAAAGAGTCCTTCTGGCGATCGTTAGTGTATTTATAATCTGCGCGATCACATTCTTTGCCATGAATGCGATTCCCGGAGGACCCTTCAACTCAGAAAAGGCACTTTCAGAAGCAACAAAGCAGGTTCTGGAGCAGCGCTACAACCTGGACAAGCCTGTCCCGGTGCAGTTTGCCCTGTATCTGAAGAATCTCATGCATGGAGATTTCGGCGTATCGCTTAAGACCGGCCGCGATATTAAGGATACACTGCTTTCCTGTTTCAAGGTGTCCGGGCGTCTGGGCCTTACCGCAGCTGTACTGGCAGTTTTCGCCGGCATTATACTGGGTTCAATGGCGGCCCTGTTCAGGAACGGGCCGATCGACCGTATCATCGTCTTCTTCACAACGCTGTTTACGGCAATGCCTTCCTTCGTGTTCGCGACATTCCTGATGCTGGTATTCTGCATCAAGCTGCAATTGCTTCCGGTCTGGGATGCGTCGAGTAAGTCTCTGATCCTGCCGGTCATAGCGCTGGCGGCATATCCGACGGCTTATGTCACGCGTCTTACCAAGACGTCCATGCTCGACTCACTTGGTCAGGACTATATCCGCACCGCGCGGGCCAAGGGCGTTCCGATGGTCAAGGTCATCTTTAAGCACGCGCTCAGGAACGCGCTGATCCCCGTCATCACATATGTGGGACCTATGCTCGCCTATATTTTGACAGGTTCCCTGGTCGTCGAGAATATCTTTACGATCGGAGGTCTCGGCCAGCAGTTCGTAAAATCCATTAATAACCGTGACTATCCCATGATCATGGCAACTACCATCTTCCTGGCAGTAGTAATGGTCATCTGCAACCTGCTCAGCGATATCGCTTACAAGGTTGTCGATCCCAGGATCACTTTGGACTAAGGAGGGCAGGTAAGTATGGAAGCAAAGAAAAATCCTTTAAGCATGCAGATCGATCCCGCCCTGTTTGAAGCCGCTACAGAGGATGAAAAGCGGCAGGCGGATGTCATGAGCGAATCTACCACCTTTTTTAAGGATGGTATGAGAAAACTCATGAAGAACCCGCTGGCAGTGGGATCTATTATTGTCCTTGTGCTCATCATCATCACGATCACTTTCGCTCCTTTGGTCGTTCCTTATTCTTATTCGGAGATCATCAAGGTTAACGGAAGACGTGACAGATCCAACAAGAACCTCGCGGCGTTCGAATATTCGGAAATGGAACAGAAATACATGGAGGAAGGCGGAAAGGTATTCCCGCATATCCTGGGAACGGACTCTCTGGGACGCGACTACTTTATCCGTGTGGTCTACGGCGCGAGGATCTCCCTGACCGTCGGTCTCTTTGCCAGTATCCTGGTCCTGATCATCGGCGTCATATACGGGTCAATAGCAGGGTATACAGGAGGGCGAACGGATCTGATCATGATGCGTATCGTCGATATCATATATTCGCTGCCGGACATGCTGATCATCATTCTGCTGGCAACTGTCCTGCAGCCGATCCTGGAAAATACCAACAACCCGATCGTAAACGCGCTCGGCACCAATATGATCTGTATTTTCATCGTATTCGGACTGCTGTATTGGGTCGGCATGGCCAGACTTGTCAGAGGCCAGATCCTTACGATCAAGAATAATGAGTACATCCTTGCGGCCAGATCGATCGGAGCAAAGCCCGCCCATATCATCCGCAAGCACATTATTCCCAACTGTATTTCGGTCATCATCATTACAACAGCCCTGCAGATCCCTTCCGCGATCTTCACGGAGAGCTTTCTGTCATTTATCGGTATGGGCGTTAACGATCCCATGCCATCCCTGGGCTCTCTTGCGAACTCCGCACGTGAGGGCCTGCAGACTTATCCCATGCAGCTGGTCTACCCTGCGGTCCTGATCGTCCTGATCGTCCTGGCCTTCAACCTTCTCGGCGACGGCCTGCGCGACGCGTTCGATCCCAAGCTCAGAAGCAAATAAGCAAGGAGACGGGTCGACGAGAGTTAACAAGAAGACGCTGTTAGTATTGAAAGAGGAAAGCAGGTAAACCATGAGTCAGAATACAGAAAAGCACACGCCGCTTCTGCAGGTCATTGACCTTCATACTTCCTTCAAGACCGATAAGGGAGAAGTCAAGGCAGTCAACGGTGTTACATATACGCTGGAGGAAGGAAAGAGCCTGGGAATCGTAGGCGAATCCGGTTCCGGCAAATCGGTCTCGGCCTATTCCATCATGCAGATCCTGGACGGAAACGGCCATATCACACAGGGCAAGGTATTGTTCAAGGGCGAGGATATCACCAAATATACTCCCAAGCAGATGGAGGACTTTCGCGGAAGACACTGCGCTATGATCTTCCAGGATCCCATGACCTCCCTCAATCCCGTCTACACGGTGGGAAACCAGATCATGGAAGCTATCACCACACACAACAAGGTGAGCAAAGAAGAGGCCAGAAAGAAAGCACAGGAGATGCTGGAACTGGTAGGTATTAACGATGCGCCCCGCCGCCTCAAGCAGTATCCCCATGAGCTCTCAGGCGGTATGCGCCAGCGTGTCATGATCGCTATGGCGCTGGTATCCGAGCCTTCGATCCTCATCGCCGATGAGCCCACCACAGCTCTGGATGTTACCATTCAGGCGCAGATCCTGGAGCTGATGATGGAACTGCAGAAAAAGCTGGGTATGGCGATCATCATCGTAACTCACGATCTGGGCGTCATCGCGCAGATGTCTGATGAGATCGTCGTTATGTACGGCGGAAGAATCTGTG
The DNA here is from genome assembly GCA_902794825.1 of uncultured Lachnospiraceae bacterium. Taxonomy (GTDB): domain Bacteria; phylum Bacillota; class Clostridia; order Lachnospirales; family Lachnospiraceae; genus CAG-791. The sequence goes on along the minus strand of CADBIU010000015.1, from coordinate 12,279 downwards.
AGCGCGGAACGGCAGAGGATATTTTCTACAATCCCTGCCATGAGTACACGAAAGGACTTCTGCGTTCCATCCCGTCCGTAAGCAATATGAAGAAAAAGCTGATTCCCATTGCGGGTACGCCCATCAATCTTCTGAACATGCCCAAGGGATGCGCGTTCTGCGCAAGATGCGACAACGCCATGAAGATCTGCCTGACACAGGTTCCCGAGGAGGTCAGGATCGATAAGACACATCTGGCTTCCTGTTGGATCAATATAAGGGATAACAAATATCTTCATGATGAGGAAGCGGAGGTGAAAGCATGAGCAGCGAATACTTAGTTGAAGTAAAAGACCTGAAACAGTATTTTCCTATTCGCACCGGCTTTATGAAGACAACGCTCCTCAAGGCGGTTGACGGCGTCAACTTCGGCATAAAGCCCGGTGAGACTCTCGGACTTGTAGGAGAGTCCGGCTGCGGCAAGACGACAGTCGGCCGTACGCTGCTGCGTCTCTATAAGCCCACCGGCGGCGAGATCTATTACGACGGAGAACTGATCACCGACCAGAACATGATCAAGTACCGCCCCAAGATGCAGATGGTCTTCCAGGATCCCTATTCCTCCCTGGACCCCCGCATGACGGTCGAAGAGATCATCGGCGAGCCCCTCGATGTCCATAAACTCTACTCAAACAGCAAGGAAAGAAGAGAGAAGATCCTGGGTCTTATGGAGCTGGTCGGACTTAACGCGGAGCACGCCACAAGATATGTACACGAGTTCTCCGGCGGACAGAGACAGCGTATCGGTATCGCCAGAGCGCTGGCCGTGGATCCCAGATTTATCGTCTGCGACGAGGCTGTATCCGCGCTGGACGTTTCTATCCAGGCTCAGGTCATCAACATGTTTGAAGAACTTCAGGAGAAACTGGGCGTCGCGTACCTCTTTATCGCGCACGACCTTCTGGTCGTCAGGCATATTTCCGACCGAATCGCGGTCATGTATCTGGGAAGAGTTGTGGAGACAGCTGACGCGGATGAACTCTATGACAGCCCTATCCACCCTTATACACAGTCCCTGCTCTCCGCGGTTCCGATCCCGGATCCCAATATCGCGAAGAGCTCCAAGAGGATCATACTCGAGGGAGATGTTCCCAGTCCGCTCCGTATGCCTTCCGGATGCGCTTTCCGGACCAGGTGCCGTTTCGCGACAGAAAAGTGCGCGCAGGAGTGTCCGTCGCTGACAGACAGAGGAAACGGCCACATGGTCGCGTGCTGGAATAAGTAAAACATTGGCATCATGATATTTTATTACTTTAACGCGCATAACCGCGTGTGAAGTAGTATAATCAATACGATGTGTTTTCTGCAGTGCATGAGATCTCCTTTCAGGCAGAAGGGGATTGAACCTGTACATGCGGGACATACATAAATAAAAAGTAACTGGCAGCGGATCAGGACTGCGATCAGATCCGCTGCAAAACAGCAAAAGGAGGAAGTTATGAAAAAACGCGCATTAGCACTCGTACTTTCTGTTGTTACCGCTCTGTCTCTGCTGACTGCCTGCGGCGGAAGCACCGGCGCATCTACATCAACACAGACACAGGAAGCGGCCGGGGAGGCAACTGGTGAATCCACCATTTATCCCACTCCTGAAGGCGTTACCTACAAGGCGATCGCTGAGGGTAAGTCCGCTCCCGACTGGTCTGAGTACGAAGCTCTGATCACCGAGATCAAGACCACAACAGATATGGAGAACCGTGTAGCTCTGATGCATAAGGCAGAAGATATCCTGATGGGCACAGCAGCGGTTATCCCGATCTACTATTACAACGATCTGTATCTGCAGAAGACAGACGTGGAAGGCATCTATTCCAACCTGTTTGGATTCAAGTTCTTCCAGTTCGCAACCTGCCCCAGAGACGTTCTGAAGATCAACCTGGCTTCCGAGCCCGCAAAGGTTGACCCCGCCCTGAACTCTTCCGTTGACGGCGCCTGCCTCGCAGTCAACATGTTTGAAGGCCTCTACACCTATGACAAGGACGGAAACCTTCAGCCCGCGCTGGCTGAGAACACTGAGATCTCTGAAGACGGCATGACCTATACCTTCACACTTCGTGACGGCCTCAAGTGGTCCGACGGCACAGACCTGACCGCCAAGGATTTCGAGTATGCATGGAAGAGAGCAGCAGCTCCCGAGACAGCAGCTGACTACGGATACATGTTCGACGCGATCGCAAAGAACGCTGACGGCGCTCTTGATGTTGTCGCATCTGAAGACGGCAAGACCCTCACAGTTAAGCTGGTAGCTCCTTGCGCATACTTCCTTGACCTCGCAGCATTCCCTGCATACCTTCCTGTTCCCCAGGCACAGGTTGAGGCAGCGGCAGGATGGGAGACCAACCCCGGCGCATGGGCAGCAGAAGCCGGTTTCGTAACCAACGGCGCTTACACCATGACTTCATGGAAACACGAAGAGTCCATGGTCCTGACCAAGAACGACAATTACTGGAGAGCTGATGAAGTTACCATCCCTGAGATCGACCTGATGCTCTCTGCTGATGACACAGCAATTTTCTCAGCTTACAACTCCGGCGACCTTGACTTCGCTGACACAGTTCCCACAAACGAGATCGCTTCTATCATGGACAACCCTGATTTCCACGTTATCGACAACCTGGGAACCTACTATGCGGCGTTCAACGTAAACAGCCCTATCTTCGAAGGCAAGACTGTTGACCAGGCTATCGCTATGAGAAAGGCTTTCGCGATCCTCATCGACCGTCCTTACATTGTAGAGACAGTCGGCCAGACAGGCCAGAAGGTTGCAACTTCCTACATCCCTGCAGGAATGGCTGACGGCAACGGCGGCACATTCAAAGAGAACGGCGCTTATAAATTCCCTGTAGGCGACGGCTACTATCCTGAGGAAGTTCAGGATGCGGCTATCGACGAGGCGATCGCGCTTCTCGAGTATGCGGGCTTCAAATTTGAGGATGGCAAGCTTTCCGCTGAGACTCCTCTGAACATCACATACCTGACCAACGATGGCACAGGCCACATCGGTGTTGCTCAGATCATGCAGCAGGATTTCGCTGAGATCGGCATCAACATGACTATTGATAAGCGTGAGTGGAACGTATTCCTGGATGAGAGAAAACAGGGCAACTTCGACTTCGCTCGTGAAGGCTGGCTTGCAGACTTCAACGATCCCATCAACATGCTTGAGATGTGGACAAGCGATTCCGGCAACAACGACTGCCAGTTCGGCCGCTAATTAGACCTCACTGAAGTTCGATCCGGAACAAAACAGCTGAACAAGGGCTGTAAAAGTCCTCAACAACAAAACACCTCATCGGTTCAAAGCCGATGAGGTGTTTTTGCTTCTGAATTATTATATGTCGGTGTTTTTATCAAATCCGTCCGCGCCCGCGTAAAAAATCCGAGATTGCTATGCTGATAAGGCCTCGGCAGTCTGCGCCGTAGTGACCGGTCTCAAATTCCTTATAGAATACTGAAGAACCGGAAATACTCTTCAGACTCTCATACAATGGCGAGCAGTTGAGCCTGGGCGGCGCATAGCGGTCTCTGGATCCGCCGATCATAAGGGTCGGAATGCGGGAGAGAGCATGCGCCAGGTTTACCAGCGAGAAGCTCTTGGAGTTTAGGTAAATCTCGCTGATCAGCTGCTCTGAGGAGACGCCTGAAAGCAAAGAGGCGTGGCTGTCCAGGAAATCCTTCACGATGTAGGAAGTCATGATCGATTCATCATCCCAAATGGGAAGCCTTCCTATGTCGCAGGGGAACATCAGGATGAGGGACCGTGTACCCGGGTGCGCAGCCGCTGTGTGTGCTGCGATAAATCCTCCCATGCTATGGCCGAAAACGGAGACACCGTCCGGATCAAGGGCGCTCAGATAGCTGTAAGCGGTCTCGGCGTCTTCCAGGGCGCGCTCCAGACTGTAGACCCCTTCGCTTCCGCAAGTGCCGCTGAAGGACAGACACAGTACTCTGTACCCGTCAAAACACAGCATTTCTGCCAGGTCATCATTTTTATCAGTCCCAGGAACGCCGGGGAGAAAGAGAAAAGAGCCTTTGCCGGCATTTCTTTCGTCGGGTTCGAACAGTATGATTTCAAGTTTTCCCTGGCGGCCGTTTATATAAATGTTTTTTCTCATGATATAGTTCCTCTGATTTGCTGAACGATTCTATGACATTATACCACGATTTATTATTTGCAGTGGACACTGCGGACACCTTGCGTATATGATGTTGTCAGGATAAAAACCAGCCGGGATGACCGGCAGGATTTCAAACACAGAATATAAAAACTTGTAACGGAGGCGCATAAGATTATGTATAATAAGGCATTTGTAACAATGGGACTGATCGCCGCAATGCTTATGACAGGATGTGCGGGAAAGGCAGGTGCGGGAGCACAGGCAGGAGCGACGCAGACGGACGCTGCACAGACAGAGGCGACCGCAGTGGAAGAAAAAACAGAGACAGAAGCCGGAGCAGGGCAGGAAGCGGCCGCTCCTGAAACCGTGAAATATGAGAGTACTGACGGATGGAGCGCAGTATATGAAAAGAATTCCATCGAAGTGATCGAGGACGACGGCGTTTATTTCAGCTATATCGGTAAGGCAGACGGTGTAAATCAGATCAATGTGAAGTATTACGCAGACCAGATGCCCGATGAAGTCCTGTATAATGTCATGGCAGATGAAAACGGACTGCCTGAACATACCAGGAGCGAGGGATATTTTGGCAAAGGAACAGATGTGTGGGCCCTTAGGACCAGCATGACCTCTGTCACCGTAGAGAATGCCGCAGAAGACTTTATCGCGGTCGAGAGAAACGGCGGCACTCTGCTTGTTCAGATCACGACGACTAAACAGGCGGATGAAATGACGGGAATGGGCGTTTCCGACGCGCTTTCAGCGGTCCTTGACAGCTTAGAACTGAAGGATCAGCAGCCTCAGACTTACAGCGCAAATGTACCCGGCAAGTATGTGGCCGAGGTAACCGACCAGATTGATGGCCAGGAAGTCAAAGCAGAATTCTATGTACAATTCAACGAGGACCACACCGGCGTGATCCACATGCAGGACGATGTTCAGGTCATCTGGTACAGCCGCGAAGGCAAGGTCCTTGATGCGCAGACCGGCGAACAGATTTATGAGTATGTCGTAGAAGGCGACATGCTTTATCTCACAGACATTGCGGCCCAAGACCCGGAAGCAATTGAATTTACCAAAGAAGCAGAGGTTGAAACCTCTGCTTCCGTTGACTATTCATCCGCAGAAAACTGGGTGTATTACGGAGTCGGGGATGACAAAGACATCGATCTGTTTTTAGTATGCCCTACAGTCGATCTTTGCTGACGATCATTGAATGCAGGAGGTAAGCGGGATGAAGTCGGAAGAGTTTTTAAAGATACTGGCGCAGGCGGCACGCCTTAAGATCACGACGCGTCACTGCTATACAGAGGAGGACCGCAAGGAGAGTGTCGCGGATCACAGCTGGCGGATCGCGCTGATGGCTATGCTGCTGACCGGCGTTGAGGAATACTGCGACTTTGATATGGATAAGGTCATCCGAATGTGCCTGATCCACGATCTGGGGGAATCCTTCACAGGCGACATCCCCACTTTTGAAAAGACCGGGGATGACGCGGATGTGGAAGACGATCTTTTCCACCAGTGGGTGAACACATTCCCTGAGCCGCAGCGCGCGGAATGGACCGGACTGCTTGCGGAGATGGAGGCGCTGGAGACCAAAGAAGCCAAGTTATATAAGGCTTTGGACAAACTGGAAGCGCTGATCTCCCACAACGAATCGGACATCAATACCTGGCTTCCTCTCGAATATGACCTGCAGTTTACCTACGGGCAGGAGAACATGAAGTTTTCCCCTTATCTGAAAGAGCTGCGGGCTGCAGTCGATGACTGGAGCAGGGAGAAAATTGAGAGGGAGAGTTAATCTGATATTATGACAGGAACACCTTCAGGCCATGATCGGCCTGAGGGCGTTTCTTTTTTATCCGTGTATCAGTTGATCAGGAACAATTAAGAACTCTTGTTCGATACAGGGTCTATGTGCTATATTTATGTTGTGTTACTGTCAGATCAGGCAGTTGGAGGAATGATTTGGACCTGTCAGAGCTTACGGCCTACGCCGAAAAAAAATATCATATCCGCGAGGAGCAGAAGTGGGATGATTTCCGCAGTTTCTCGGTTCTGACCGATCCGGAGACAAGGAAGTGGGTCGCTCTTATGATGCGCCAGTGGGACTATGAGACAGGAAACGAGCTCTGCAGATGTGATATCAAGTGCGGAAGGCAGATCCTGACAGAAATCAAAGAGCCTTACGTGACTAACGCATTCAGGATGAGGGGAGAAAAGTGGGCCGGAGTCATCTTCGATGACCGGACGGAACCGGAGGTCGTGTTCAAACTGTTCGATGAGGCAATACGGATCGGCAGAGCGGGCAGTTATACAGTCGTGTTGGAGGAGCAGAAAAAAGAGGAGAGTCCGGGTACCGGCGGAAAAGTTTTCAGAGACACATTGCTTCCGCTTGAAGCTATGCGCGGCAATTATGATAAGAGCCGCTTTCGTGAGAAGCAGGAAGAGAAGCGGAGGATCGGACCGCAGACGCATGTCCTCCGGAATAATGAACCCCGTCCGATCCCGACCCGCATCCTCGAGATGATGCAGCTCTATGAGTACAGGAACAGCTCTTTCGAGAACAAGTGCATGAACTTCGTCCGACAGGGGAAATTCATGGAGGATTATGAGGACGATGCGCCGTGGAACAGTGAAGTTAAGCGGTATTTTGCCACTTATCACGATCTGAACCTGAATCAGCTCAGGGGATATTTTGCCTGGAGGACAAGGGTCAGAAGAGGAGAGTTTCGCCCGATCACGACATCTCTGGCGTATATGTATATCTACGAACTGCTGAATATGATCGGGGCGAATACGCCTGAAGAAGCAATCCGGAAAATGAAAGAGTTTGAGAAAGGCTTTCTGGACAGCGGGTTCGGGGACAGGTCCATGAGAGAGAACCTGCACCGCTGGATCATGGAATTTACGGTGTTAAGCGGTTCTTTATCGGAGGATGTAAAGTCCCTGATCGCCCCGGAACTGATCGAGCGGGATCGACAGCTTATGATACTTCGCAAACCTCTGGAGCATACAGATGAGGAGGTATTCGGGGCCCTTAACGCCTTGACCGGAGGCAAAACAGAGAAATCCTCCGCGATCATGAAGGAACCGGAGAGGGGGATGCATCTGTTCGCGGAAGTATGGAGATATATGGCGGAGCACTATGATGATCTCGGATGGGATATCTTTGACGCCTGTTTTGGTAAGATGCGTCAGTTTCCCTGGCATCCTTTGGCAAACGCGGTCTATATGGATCCGGAAAATCGGGAAGATGCCGAGTACAAGGTGACGGAGTGCCGGAAGTTCGTGTATAAAAGCGGCGAGTGGTCTGAATACAGGTATGACGAACTGTTTTTTGACAAATACCGGGTCCATGCGATCGTACATGAGGCGGACAGGCAGATCCGCAGATATCTTAAGACCGGGCACTACCTCAGGGAGAAAAAGGGCGAAGAGTGGGTCACTCCCTATGTGGAAGCGGTGATCGGGGCGGACAGGACAGCGGCAGAAGAAGCGGCGAAGCCGAAGATCACGATCGACCTCTCCGGGCTTGATAAGATAAGACGGGACGCGCAGATCACCCGGGACAGCCTTCTGACGGAGGATGAGATGAGGGAGCAGGCGCCGGAGCAGGCATTAGAGCAGGCAGCGGGTCCTGACGCGCAGCAAAAGGAGCGGAAGTTCGTTCAGCCGGTGACCCTGGAAGTATCGGAAGGCCCTATGGTAGAGGAAATACCTGCTGCGACAGAAATTCCCGAACTGGATGATGTATATACGCAGATCCTTCTGTCTGTCATGCGCGGAGAGCCTGTCGCGGGGCTGATCAGACAGAAAGCGCTGATGCCCTCAGTGGTCGCGGACGCGATCAATGAGGCGCTCTTCGATGAGATCGGAGACAATGTCCTCTCCTGCGAAGGGGATGAGATCATGCTGGTCGAGGACTACAGGGAAGACCTGGAGAGAATACTTGAATAGAACACTTGAAGGAGAAGGTTGATGACAGATAGAAAGAAGAAGGTGCCGAAGCGGATCGCGCAGACTGTGATCGGATCACTGAAGGGCGGCGTGGTTCCGCGGATCGGCCTGCCCTATATAACAGTGGGAAGAAAGAGCGAGATCGAGGCGCTGCTACACGATGTTGATATCATCGGGGAGGGCGGCGCGTCGTTTCGCTTTATTGTCGGCAGATATGGATCCGGCAAGAGCTTCCTGATTCAGACGATCAGAAATTATGTTATGGACAGGGGATTTATCGTCGCGGACGCGGATCTGTCGCCGGAGCGGAGACTGCAGGGAACGAAAGGGCAGGGGCTTGCCACTTACAGGGAACTGATCGGAAATCTCTCTACGAAGACCAGGCCTGAGGGAGGCGCCCTGACGCTTGTGCTGGATCGCTGGATCAATAACGTACAGATGGAGGCGGCGCAGGAGACGGGGCTTATGCCCGGTGATCCGATGCTGACGAAGGCAGTGGATCAGAAGATCTACACGGTCACTTCGGCGGTCAGCGAGCTCGTGCACGGTTTTGAGTTTGCGCGGCTCCTGTCCATCTATTATCACGCCTATGTGGAAGGCGACGACGACAGGAAAATGAAAGTAGTCCGATGGTTCAGGGGAGAATACGCCCTCAAACGGGAAGCCAAAGAAGAGCTGGGAGTCAATATCATCATCACAGATGACGACTGGTACGACTATCTGAAACTGTTCGCGACATTTTTCCGCCTTGCGGGCTATACCGGCTTGATGATCATGATCGATGAGCTGGTCAACATCTACAAGATCCCGAACAGTATTACACGCCAGTACAATTATGAGAAGATACTGACCATGTACAACGACACACTTCAGGGGAAGGCGCGCTATCTTGGGATCATTATGGGCGCTACTCCTCAGGCGCTGGAGGACAAGCGCCGGGGAATCTACAGTTATGAAGCGCTTCGATCCCGCCTCGCGGAGGGTAAGTTCTCAAGACCGGGCGCAAGGGATCTTCTGGCACCGGTCATAAGGCTGGAGCCGCTCACCGCGGAGGAAATGCTGGTCCTGTGCGAGAAACTGGCGGATATTCACGCCGACCTCTACGGGTATCAGAGAACGCTCACTACACAGGATATCATTCCCTTTATCAAACTGGAGTACGGACGGATCGGCGCGGACCAGAATATCACGCCCAGAGAGGTTATCCGGGACTTCATTGAGCTTCTGGATATCCTGTACCAGAATCCGGACATGGGAATCGAAGAACTGATGCAGTCTGACGGATTCACTTACGCGAAGTCGGAAGCGGTTTCTGACAAGACGGAGAAGAATTACGCGGAGTTTGAGATCTGACCCGGTTAAAAACCGCGCGGATCCCATATATGTCAGAGGAACAGATTTATGGATGTTTTCTACCGTTATGCTCCTTTCATACAGGATTATATATTCCGGTCAGGCTGGAAGACACTGCGCGGTGTGCAGAACGCCGCGGGAGAGGCAATCTTCGGAACTGACGACAATGTCCTTTTGACGGCGTCCACCGCGTCCGGCAAGACTGAAGCGGCGTTTTTCCCTATTTTGACTTTGCTGGATGAGGAGCCCGCCCGGAGTGTGGGAGTGCTCTATATCGCGCCCCTTAAGGCGCTGATCAACGATCAGTTCGGGCGGCTGAACGAACTGTGCGAGGAGGCCGGCATACCGGTTTACCGCTGGCATGGCGATGTATCTCAGTCGCAGAAAAGGAAACTGTTGAAAAAGCCTTCCGGGATCCTGCAGATCACGCCGGAATCCCTGGAGTCGCTGATGATCAACAAACACATGGAGATCCCTTCACTGTTCGGGGATCTTCGATTCATTGTTATTGACGAGATCCACTCTCTGCTGCGGGGAGACCGCGGAATGCAGACTTTCTGTCTGATCGAGAGAATGTGCCGGCTGGCGGGTTGTGATCCCCGGAGGATCGGCTTGTCCGCGACGATCGGAAACCCCGAGCTGGCAGGTGAATTTCTGGCGTCCGGAAGCACAAGACCCACTGTTATACCGAAGTTCGACGGCGGCAAAGAGGTGTGGCGACTGTCCATGGAGCATTTTTACAGCACGGATCCCCAGGCCGATGAGGGCAGGGAGATCACAGTTAAGATACCTGACGAGGAGGAGCCTACGGACACCGCGCCGAAAGCGGCGGATCCGGGGCTTGGCTATATTTTCGAACACACGCGAGGCAAAAAATGCCTGGTCTTTACGAATTCCCGCGAGGAGTGCGAATCCGTCTGCCAGTGTTTGCGCCAGTACTGCGAGGCTAATCATGAACCGGAGCGATTCCTGATCCACCACGGAAATCTCTCGGCTTCTTACCGGGAGAGCGCGGAGATGGAGATGAAGGATGACGACTTGATGATGAGCGTCTGCGCTACGGCGACGCTGGAACTGGGCATTGATATCGGGAAGCTTGAGCGGGCCTTTCATATCGACGCGCCCTTTACGGTGTCTGGTTTCCTGCAAAGGCTAGGGCGTACCGGACGCAGAGGCGAGCCCTCCGAGATGTGGTTCGTGATGAGGGAGGAACATGCGGAAGCCAGAGCGATGCTGCCTGACCTGATCCCGTGGTATATGATACAGGGGATCGCGCTGATCCAGCTTTACATCGAGGACCGCTTTGTGGAGCCGCCTAAGATGGACCGGCTTCCCTACAGTCTTCTCTATCACCAGACCATGAGCACTCTGGCTTCCTGCGGCGAGATGACGGCGGGAGAACTGGCTTCAAGAGTACTGCCTCTTGCGTGCTTTCACAGGATCACTACAGATGATTACCGGCTGCTACTGCGGCACCTGCTGGAGATCGACCATATCAACCGCACGGAGAACGGCGGGCTGGTGGTAGGGATCACAGGAGAGCGGATCACGAATAACTACAAGTTCTACGCGGTCTTTCAGGAGAACATCGAGTACAAGGTTCATGCCGGATCCGAGGAACTGGGTACGATCGTCAAGCCCCCGCCGGCGGGGGACAAAATAGCGATCGCCGGCCGCGTCTGGATCGTCGAGGAGGTGGATCACAAAAAGCGGGAAGTTTACTGCTCTTTGGTAAAAGGCAATATCCCGGCTTATTTCGGCGATGTGGCGGGAGATATCCACACCAGGATCCTGGAGAGGATGTTCGGCGTTCTGAGCGAGGACAAAGGGTATCCATATCTGATGCGTCATGCCGCTGCAAGACTGCAGAGCGCAAGGGACACTTTCTATAAAGCGGGGATGGAGGGCAGATACCTGATTCATCTTGGCGGAAAGATGTGGGCTCTGTTTCCATGGCTTGGAAGTTACGCATTTCTGGCTTTGGAGAGATTTCTCAAGATCCGATGCGGCAAGCGGCTGGGGCTTAAGGGACTGAGCCCCTCCAGGCCTTACTATATGCAGTTTACCATGACAGTTTCTGAGGAAGAGTTCTATAAGATAACTGCTGAAGAGGCGGAGACAGAGTTCGATCCGCTGGAACTTGTCTATCCAGGGGAAATCCCGGTATTTGAGAAGTACGATGAATTTGTTCCCCCGGAACTTGTGCGTAAAGGATTCGCGTACGGCGTGCTGGACATAGAGGGCATGAAGAAGAGGGCCCTGCAGTGGAGCAGGTGATCTTTTAAATACAGTTATGGCTGACTTCAGGCGTCTTTTTGGAGTAAATAGATACTCCAAAGGGACGCTTTTTTTGTATAATAAGGACGTGCATTATTCTATTTAAGGAGATAAATAAAATGACATTAAAGGAACTGGGAATCGGGCAGTCTGCCATTATTGAGACGGTGGGCGGCACCGGAGCCCTGAGACAGCATTTTCTTGATATGGGAGTGATACCCGGAGCGGAAGTGACGGTGCTCAAATACGCTCCTTTAGGGGATCCGGTGGAAATCCAGATCCACGGCTATTCCCTCACGCTGCGTCTTGATGATGCCGCCAAGATCGGGGTGAAGCCGATCAACAAGCATACTCCCGAAGAGGAAAAGGAAGTAAAGCACAAAAAGACACCTCATCCGGGTCTGGGAGAAGAAGGAATCTATCATCCAAAGGGAAGCGGGGATCCTCTGCCCAAGGGCACTGTTTTGACGTTTGCGCTTGTCGGAAATCAGAACAGCGGCAAGACGACCCTTTTCAACGCGCTGACCGG
>CADBIU010000014.1 GCA_902794825.1 uncultured Lachnospiraceae bacterium | reverse complement strand
ATTGTACCAAGTCGCTAGCGCGACGGCTAGCCATACTCATCGTCTTCTCCGCTACTGCATAAAAAAGTAGCGGTTTTTGTTTTTATGTTTTATTGTTTAAGTACCCCTACTCACACAATAAACAAAACAAAAAGCCGCTACTTATGTTCAGTTTATCATGTATCGAATACTTCAACAATCTTAAATCTTTTCTTTTCCCGAGGCCTCCGCCTTTTCCTCCTGTTTTTGTTACTGTTTACATTTTCAGGAGGTTTACTATGGATTTTTTTAAACGTTATAAAAAGATGATCTCTCTTCGGGGACTGACTGATCACACCATGAAGTCTTACTGCACGTATATCACTGCTTATCTTGACTTCATCTCCAATACACTGCATAAATATCCTTCTCAGGTTACATATTCTGATATTCGTCAGTTTCTTGATGTTCTCCAGGCTGAACGTGAACTGTCGGACAGAACGATGAATGCCGTTATCTCACAGATCCGCTTTTTTACGATCTACGTGCTTCACAAGCCCTGGGATCCGACACAGGTCCCTCTCAGAAAGTTTGATACCTATCTTCCTTTTGTCCCTTCGCAGCAGGAAGTAAAGACCTTCATCTCCACTATTCCCGACATCAAGCAGAAGGCAATGGTCGCTGTCATGTATTCTTCCGGTCTGCGTATCGGTGAAGTCTGCCGTCTCAGGTACGAGGATATTCAGCGAAAAAACATGCGGATCCATATCACCCATTCCAAGAACCGCTCTGACAGATATGCGGTCCTGTCAAAGTATGCCCTCGATATCCTTACTCAATACTGGTTTGCATGCGGACGCCCTACCGGATGGCTCTTTCCAAAGCAGACCGATCCTTCCAGGCCTATCGACACCTTTTTCCTTTCCAGGCACATCACTGCCCATGAAAAGGAACTCGGGTGGCCCAGGCGTCTGACTTGTCATTCTTTCCGCCACGCTTTCGGCACTCATCTTTACGAGAATGGTGTCGATCTTATGACCATTAAGACTCTCATGGGGCACAAGTCCCTTTCATCCACCGCGATCTATGTACACCTTGCTGTCGGATCTGCTTCTTCTGCCGTCAGTCCTTTCGACAAGATGGGAGGTGCCTGATCATGCCTTCCCCTATCAATATCCGGCAGATCTGGGAATTATCCTACGACAGCTACTGTGCTTCCTCTCATTTCCAGTCTGATGTCCAGCGTAAAGCTTCAAGGGCCATCCTTGCCTGCGGCACCGGCAGTCTTGGTATGAACGTCAGCATCTGTCCCGACTGCGGCCACAGGGAGCTTCACAACAACTCCTGCCGCAACCGCAACTGTCCCAACTGTCAGGCGGTCAAAAAGGAGCTATGGATCGATTCCCGGCGCGCCGAAGTCATAGACTCGCCGTATTTTCATGTCGTGTTCACTCTCCCTCACGAGCTGAACAGTCTTCTGTATTCCAATCAGAAGCTTCTTTACGGCATGTTCCACCGGTGCTGTGCCCGGACACTCCTTGAGCTGTCTGCCAACCCCAAATATCTCGGCGCTCTCCCCGGTATCATTCAGGTCCTTCATACCTGGAACCAGGAGCTGGGCTATCACGTGCACATGCACTGCATCATATCCGGCGGCGGCCTGACTAAAGACAGTAAGCTCCGTAAGTCCAAAAGCAGGTTTTTTATCCCGGTTTATGTTCTTCGCGATAAATTTAAGGGAAAGTTCCTCTCTTCACTCAACGATGCTTATAACTCCGGCAGTCTCTCTTTTCCGGATAACTGTCGGCGTCTCGCTCACCCTCTCGAGTGGAAAGCCTTCCGCAACAGCCTTTATCTCAAAGACTGGTGTCCTTTCATCAAGCAGACCTTCAATGGTTTCGGCAACGCGATCGAGTACCTTGGCAGATATACACACAAGATCGCCATATCCAACAGCCGTCTTCTCTCTGTTACCGACACAGAAGTTTCTTTCTCTGCCAGGGCCAGAAAGCCGGGGGAGCCCAGACGCGTGATCGTCCTCTCACACGAAGAGTTTATACGGCGGTTTCTGATGCACGTACTCCCTTCCGGTTTCCAGAAGATACGGTATTACGGGTTTTTAAATAACAGGATGAAATCAGCCAACCTCAGGCTTATCTTCCGGATCCAGGGACATCAGAGGTTCCAGCGGCGCTACACAGGCCTGACAATGGCCGAACTGATCCTTGCGGTGTGGAAGACTGATATCAGGCTGTGTCCAAAGTGCGGGTGCTGCCGGATGTATTCGGCAGGAAGGATCCGACCTGCCACGGGATAACACCATTTTCCCATATGTTCTACGAAGATCTTCCTGCTGGAAGGTCTGTTTGCTATGCATAAATCTGAAAACCATTTAGTTTCAGATAACGCAGAACGTCCATCAGTAAAGGATTCCGGGAATTTTTCGGGGATCAGAAAAGTATACTATTCCCATATGCAGCCTGAAGGGTATCCCTGTACAATCGGAAAGAATCACATTTTGAGCAGGTTTTATTTATTGAAATCCTGCTCTTTATTGCTGCTCAAAATCTGATACTTTCCTTAAGGATTATATCACAGCACGATCCTGATCCTTGTACCCAAATCCTTTCTCGACAGAACTTCGAAGTGCCCTCCGTGCTTGTCCACGATCCATTTCGCAATGGAAAGTCCAAGGCCTGTTCCTTCACTGCTGCGCGCCTCATCCGCCCGGAAAAAGCGTTCGAAAATATGAGGGAGCTCAGATTCATTGATGCCGCTCCCCAGATCCTGCACCTGCAGGTAAGGGCTTCCTTTCTCAGTTTTGCCGTAGGACAATTGTATTTCTTCGCCTTCCGGGGTATATTTTGCCGCATTATCGATCAGGATCCGGACAGCCTGTTTCATCAGGCCGGGATCGATACTCACTTCCGCCGCCTCTCCTGTATCTCTCAGTCGGTAGCGGTGCTTTTCATCGATCATCAGAGATTCCTCGTAAATCTCTCGCAGAAAGACGTCCGTCATTACAGGCTGTTTATTCAGGGCTGTCCTGCCGCAGTCTCCTCTGGCAAGAAAGAGCAGCTGCTCAACCAGATAGTTCATGTGATCCGCTTCGTTTTTGATCGCGCTGATCCCCTCGTCCAGGATCTTTTCATCCGTCTTTCCCCATCTCTCCAGCATAGCGGCGTAGCCCTGGATCACCGCAATGGGCGTTCGCAGTTCGTGGGAAGCGTCGTTAACAAAACGGGACTGCTGCCGCATAGTACTGCGCATGCGAAGAAGCAGGTTGTTCATCGCCGCCTCTACGCCCGCCAGATCGGAGTCGCCAAAAGACAGCGTACTTCCGCTTTCCGCCTCTTCCGGATGGATATGCTCGATCGCGTCTTCGATCACCTGATATTTGTCTTCTGTAAAGGAAAGCCTGCTCAGTTCGTCGGCTTTTAGAGCGATCTCATTGATGGGCGCGAGGATCCTCCGGATCTTTCTGTCCTCCTTGTAATATGAGAATATTACTCCAAGAAACTGAAAGATAAGGAGCGCGAGGATCACGGAGGAGATTACTGCGAAAGGGACCAGGCAGGATACCGACAGAAGAAGGGTTCCCTCTTTCGAGGCAACCCTGTAGACCAGATCAAATCCCGGCTGCGCAGCGGACGGAAAATGCTCGAAGCTCCTGTGGTTCTGAGTGAGGATCTGTCCCAGCGCCGAATATTCCTGTTCTATGCACCAGCCTGCTGTCAGAAGTGCGGCGAGCAGCAGGTCTGAGACCAAAAAGCGCAATATTTTGCCGCGGAGCATATACCAGTGAAGCTTTCTGGTGATCGACGTCACGCGCCGCTGCTCTTCGTGCTTCTGATTTATCGACATATCAGGCTCCTTAGGCCGGCCGGCTCATTTGTTTCACCGGCCGGATATTCATATTTCATCGGTATCACTGTCTTTTTTTGTAAACTCGCTGCGCACATCCTGCGCGAAGTCTCCGGCTTTATTCAGGATCGAATTGGCCTTCTGCGCCTCTTCTTCTCCCTCAAATAAGTACCTGATCCCGAAGAACAGGGCAATGACCATGACGGGAGCGAGTATCTCCCAGAAAAAGAACAGCAGAAGGGCGAAGCAGATCGTGGGCATCGTAAATAATACGTCTTCTCCCTTTGTCACGATAAATGTCGTATTTTTGATAAAGCCGACAAATCCTCTGAACAGCCTGCCGAACGTCCGTCCGAAACTGGGAGCGGAATTTTCCTGCTCTTCTACTTTGTCCCTGACTTTGACAAACTCTGTCTGCTCCTCATAATCCGTTGAGAAAGTGCTCTGCGCGGGGCCCCTGACCTTGCCCTGCCGCTCCAAAAGAACGATCGCGTCGAGAAGATCTCCGCCTGCCTGTTCGAGCGCGTCCTTCGCTTCCTCATAAGATACGTTTGCTTTCTCCCTGAGACGTTCAACTTTTTCCATCATTTCCATTTTGATACCTCCGATACGGTGTACGTATTGATTATACCTTTATTTGTGATTCTTTACATCAGCGGTTCTTTCTTTCGCCTGATGTAAGTAAAGTATAACTCCGCCATATAAAAACATCCTGAGAGAAAGATTAAAAGCAGATTAAAAAAGGATGTGAATTCCGGGAGATGCTTCCCGGTTTTCACACCCTCATTTTTATCGTTTTATAGTCCGTTTCGCTTTCGCATGCAGAACTTCTGTCAAAAGACAGCTGAGTTTCTTATTTGCCGAAATATCTGTCAAGAAGTCCCTTGAAGCCCTGTCCGTGTCTCGCCTCGTCACGGGCCATCTCATGGATGCTGTCGTGAAGAGCGTCAAGGCCCATCTCTTTGCACTTCTTCGCAAAAGCGGTCTTGCCTGCGCATGCGCCGTTCTCAGCCGCAACGCGTGCCTCAAGGTTTTCCTTAGTGGAAGCGGAAACGACTTCACCGAGCATCTCGGCATAGCGGGAAGCGTGATCAGCCTCTTCAAAAGCTGCCTGACGATAGAAAGCGCCTACTTCAGGATAGCCCTGGCGGATCGCCGCTCTGGACATAGCCAGGTACATGCCTACCTCGGAGCACTCGCCCGCGAACTCAGCGCGCAGGAATTCCTTCATCTCCTCGGATTCATTCATGTAATTCTCTGCCGGCTTCCAGCTTCTGCAGATACCTGTCAAACTGCAGTTTCAAAAGCGCGGCTGTGGGTACGGCGATCAGCATGCCTGCAATGCCGCCCAGTACGCCGCCGCCAAGCAGTGCCGCGACTACCAAAAGGGGGTGAACATCGACATTCTCCGACAAAAGCCTGGGGTTGATAATGTTTCCGTCGACAAACATTATGACCGCGATGATCACTAAACCGATGAGCATCTTGGTGAAATTCCCCGAAGTGAGACACACGATCACCACTGCTGCGTAACCCACGACCGGTCCGAAATACGGGATCAGATTTCCGAAACCTATGCTTACGCCGATGAGCACTGCATAGGGGACACCCGCGACAGCCAGCGCGATAGAAGCCATAACGCCGACTATAGCGGCGTCTACCATCTGGCCGCGTATATAACCTGAAAAAGCGTTATCAGCATCCTTCATAAAGAAACGGAGCTGTTCCTGCGCCTTGTCGCCGAAGATCAGCCGGAAGGCTCTGTTCCAGTATGAGACAATGCTGTTCTTTTTATCCAGAAGGAAATACACCGCGAAAATGACGCCGAACAACAGACCGGAGAAGAAGTTCTCAATGGCGCCTGCCGCGCTCTTAAGTATTGTGGAAATGCGGCCGCTGGAAATATTAAAGGATTCCATCACCTGCTCGAGATATTTTGCGACTTCCGCATATTCTTCTTTCAGGATCGTGTACAGGTTCGTTATCGACTCTATATTGAAAGCTCCCACATTCTTATAGATCGATATGACGATCATTGCAAGGACCAGAATGACAGCTGCCGCTATGACGGCAAAAGTCAGAAGGACGCTCACCGACCTCGCCCAGCCGTGCTCTTTGTCCCGATTGAAGAGTCTCTCAAGCCTGTTGACAACGGGCAGCAGCAGATAGCATATGATCCCGCCGATGATGATCGGTTTGAGTACGGCCGTGAAGATAGCCCACAATTTCGACCAGAACGGCCCTGTGCTGAACGCCAGCGCGCCCGCGATCACTGTTACCAGAACTGTGATTGCCGCGTACATACAGATCTTGAGATATTTCTGATCCAGCCCCTTCAAAAATCTTTTTATCATTCTTCTCCTCTCATTCCGATTTGATGACGTACCCGACGCCTCTGACTGTACGGATCATCTTGATATCGAAAACATCGTCGATCTTGGAGCGCAGGTAGCGGATATAGACATCCACGACATTGGTCTCTCCCGCATAGTCGTAGCCGCAGACCTTGTTCAAAAGCGTGTCCCTGGAAAGGACGATATCCCGGTTTTCCAAAAGCGTCTTCAGCATCAGGAATTCCCTGTTCGTGAGATTGATCTCGTGTCCGGCATACCTCACCTCATGGCGGCGGTCATCCAGAGTCAGATCTTTCCAGCGAATGACCCCTTCTTCATTTCCGCCGGCACTTTCATTTTTACCGGCCGGAAGACCGGCATGAAACTTGAGCGCCACACGGATCCTCGCCAGCAGTTCTTCTATCGCAAAAGGCTTTGTGATGTAGTCCACCGCGCCCGCGTCCAGCCCCGAGACCTTATCCATCACGGCGTCCCTGGCCGTAAGAAGGATCACCGGAACTTCCTTCTCCTTGAGCAGCCTTCTGAGCACCTCCAGGCCGTTCAGGCCCGGAAGCATGATATCCAACAGTATTAAATCATAGTGGTTTTGAAGAGCCAGTTCAAGAGCCTCTCTACCATTTCCGGATTTTTCGACATTATATCCCTCGTGTGTCAGCTCGAGTTCCACAAACCTGGCGAGTTTTTCTTCATCTTCCACTAACAGAATGCTTTTCTTTTCTATTTGTTCCATTTTCAGGCTCCTGTGTCTATTTCGATCATACTGCCGTTCTTTGTCTTGTTCACCCTGATCTGCTGAGGGATGTTCTCCATAAGCTCCTCGCGGTGACTGATGATACCGACCAGCTTATTGGCACCCGAGAGGTTCACAAGTATATCCATTGCGTTTTCAATAGATTTTCTGTCCAGCGTCCCGAATCCCTCGTCCACAAACAGCGCGTCCATCTGGATGCCGCCGAGATTCGAAGATACTGTATCCGAGAGTCCCAGCGCAAGGCTCAGAGAAGCTTTAAAACTCTCGCCGCCGGAAAGATTGCCCACCGGCCTTCTGTGCCCTGTATAGTTGTCCAGGACCTCCAGGCTCAGGAAAGTATTACTTCTCTTTCCAAGGGAATCCTCCTGCCTGTAGAGCTCGTACTGGCCGTCGCTCATAGGCTTGAGCCTTCTGTTTGCTGCAGCGATGATACCGTCGAAGCCTGCTGCCTGGATATACTGTTCCAAAGTGATCTTTCCGTTTCCGGTCTGTCCTCTCACAAGACTGTAGAGCCTTGCGTTCATGGAGTACTTTCTGCACGCTTCCTCATATTTCGCGCGCTGACCGGTTATATTCTCCAGTTTTTCCTCATTGGTCCGGATCCTGTAGCGGATCGCGCCGGCCTCTTTTCGAAGGTTCTCCACCAGTTCGCTCTGTTCCTGAACCGCTGCCTTCAAATTCTCCACATCTGCCGGGACTCTGTTTTTTGCCTCTTCTTCTGCCTCTGTGAGCCTTGCTCTGTTCGTCTCCACCTTCTGACGGTAGTCGTTTATGACTTTTTCCGCTTCGGCGATCTCCTTCTCCGTGACTGCATACGTCTTCATCTCCTCATCAGAGATAAACCCGTGCTCAGCCAGCGCCTTGTCTAATATCTCCCGGAGCTTCTCCTCTTCCTTCTTCTGAACAGCAAGACTCTCTTTTAAAGTAGTGATAGCCGCCCTGAGTTCCGCGACCTTCTGCTCTGCGTCCAGGCTGCGCTTTACTGCGTCCTCGATCGCCTTCAGGATCCCGGATGCCGCTGCTGCCGCTTTATCGCGCTCCGCCCGGGCAGTCTTCCAGTTCGCATACATCAGGTCTGAGGTCGCCTTCAGCTCCGTCTCACACTGTACCAGATCCGTCTCATTTTTCTGCTTTCTCGCAATGAATCCCTCTCTTGCGGCCTTGAGATTCTCCGTCTCTTCGCCCTGTGCTTTGTCCAGGGCTTCCCTGTCCTCCTTTAACTTGAGGCATTGTCTTCCGAGCAGTGATAGTTGTCTGCTTACTGACTCATATTCCAGTTCTGTCTCAGTCTTCGCGTTGTCAAAGGCTCCCATTAGTTCTTTGCGCCTGACAGATTTCCAGTCCTTATCCTCTCCCGACTTTGCGCGGCTTATGAGGCATTCGATGACAGCCTCCTGAAGCCATTTTCCACTCTCCATAGCAGTGGTCTTTGCTCTTTCAGCTTCCAGCATAACCTCGTTTTTCTTCTCCAGGAGCTTGTCTTCTGATGCTTTCAGGCTCCTAAGTTCCTCCTCTGTCACTGACTCGGGCGGAAGCGCGGCAGGCTCGGGATGATGGATTGAGCCGCATACAGGGCATTTCTCCCCCTCTTTAAGGCCGGATGCCAGAAGTCCCGCCCTGCAGCTCTCCAGGATCCTCTCTTTTTCTATACGCGTACCAACGGCATTATCATAAGATTCGCGTGTTTTTTTATAAGTCTCTCTTTTTTTGTAAAAATCATTCTCTTTTACCAGCAGTGCAGGCAGCTGTTCTTCCGCGATGCGCTGCATTTTATTCTTAAGCTCCCGAAGTATCTGTTCCTTAGTCTGAAGCGCCGAGAGTTCATCCGGTTTATTCTTAAGGGCCTCAACACTCGCCTTCAATTTCACGATTCTGCCGGCGAGCTCTTTTTCATCCCTTCCGATCTTTTCTCCCAGTTTCTCTAATGCAGCTGTGTTTTGGCGCAGTTTTATAAGGGAGGCCGTCAGTTCCTCCCTTCGCTGATAAGCCGGCTCTGCTTCCGTGATCTTATCTGCAGTTTTCTGAAGGCTGTCTGCTTCAGACTTCCTCGCTTGAGCCGCTTCCATAGCGGCCTTCGCTTCGCCGGCACTCTTAACAGCTCCGGAAAGAGTTTGCTGCACACTGCTGATCTTCCTCCGGGCGGACTCTCTCTCAGCGGATTTGCTGCTCCAGTTATCGTACAGAGGATAAACCTTTCTCCTGGCGTCTTTCTGCCTGTTAAGGCGGATTTCCTTCGACTCGATCTCCGGTTTTAAGGCCTCAAGCGCGTTCTTCTCATTTCGCAGGGCTGCAGCCTTTTCCAGAATATTGTTGTTTGTCTCCGCTGTGGCAAGCTCCGCTTTTACCTTGTCCAGCTTCTCATTAAGGTCCGTCAGTTCTTCGTCTTTACTCTCAAGTCTTGCCCTGTCCGTCTCCAGGATCTTTCCGATCAGCCCCAGCATTTCTCCGGTATTCCAGGCGCTTCCGGATCTCCCAGCCCGCGTCTGCAGCTCCGAGAGTTCCCCTGCCAGCTCATCCCCGCTGTCTATATCTACATCGCCAAAATATTGAACGATGCTGTTTTCCGCCTTCGTCTTTTCCCTGTAACTGTCGTCCATGCGGTCTTTGAGCCGGAATTCTATATTTTTATATCCACCGGTCAGAAAGATCGTTCTGAGGATCTCTGTTCTCTCCTCCGTCTTGGCGTTGAGCAGGTTCCAGAACTCTCCCTGCGCGATCATAGCGATCTGTTTGAACTGCTTCTCGTCGATGTTCAGAAGCTTTATAACCGCGCTGTTGACATTGCTGATCCCTTCGATCGGCACACTTCCTTCCTCATACAATACAGCCTTTTCTTTTTCTGAGACAGTTCCCGTACCGCGCAGTTTCTTTCTCTCGTAACCGGGACGTCTCCACACATGGTATTTCTTCCCCTGATGAGTGAAATAAAAGTCCACAAAACTTTCGACATTATCCTTTGCGTATTCACTCCTGAGATTCTTGGTATCTCTGAAAGTTCCGCTGGTAGTTCCGTACAAGGCGAAGCATATCGCGTCAAATATCGTGGTCTTTCCCGCTCCGGTGTCTCCGGAGATCAGAAAGAGTCCCCGCTCCTCAAACTGCTCAAAATCTATTTCCGGCATCGTCTCCGCGTATGGGCCGAATGCGCTGATCACTAATTTAGTCGGTCTCATCGATAACTCCCGCCTCCTTTGCGGCTTCCCTCATGACCAGCATCTCCTCCTCGCTGATCTCGCAGCCATACATCTTTTTGTAAAAATCACCGATCAGTTCGTCAAAAGACTTCTGCTCCGCGATGGCCGTTATGTCGATCCTGTCGATCTCCCTGGTGCGGGAATTATCATAATCGATCCTGACCGTATTGGGATAGACCTGCTGCATGATCCCCATAGCGTCGTCAATAAGATCTTCATCTGTCAGCGTCGCATATATAAAATCCTCGGGCCGCGTGACATTTTCTTTATCAAGCAGTTTCCGGATCGGTCCCTTCAGGTGCCTTAGATCCCTCATAGGCGTCAGTTTCACAAGTTCGATTTCCACCTCGCCCTTTTTTCCCAATGTGATTACCGGAACGGACTTATCATTATTGACTTCGCTGAGGGAATATTTGAGCGGAGATCCGCTGTAGCGGACTTCCTCTCTGCCAACGCTCTGGGGAGAATGGATATGTCCCAGCGCCGCGTAGTCAAACACGTCAAAACAGTCATAACCGATCTTCTCTACAAGCCCGACGCTCAGAGTGCCTGCGCTCTCCGAACCGCCGAGTTCCGGATCGGCGCCTTTACCGGCCACAAACTGATGCGCCACTATGATACTGCGCCTTTCAGATTCAATCTGAGCGTGTTTAAGGATTGTTCGTACCGCGTCCTCATAGGACTCGATCTTCTCCTCCGGGTAAAAATGTCTGACCTGAGATGCCTTCACAAAAGGAAGCAGGTAAATATCCGCTTCTCCGAACTCATCGATCACTGTCTGTTTGTAAAGAGTTCCCCGAAACTGAGCGGCGATATATATGTGATTGGCCTCGAAGAGACTGCTCCCGTAACCCAGTCGGTCATCTGAATCATGATTTCCGCTGATCATAAAAGTCTTCACTTTTTTGGCCGCGAGATTTTTCAGGAAATAATCCAGCAGGTTTGTCGCGGACTCGCTCGGAACAGCTCTGTCATATACGTCTCCTGCGATCAAAACGCCGTCTATCTCCCTTTTATCAATGATCTCAAGGATCCGGTCCAGAATATACTTCTGGTCTTCGTAAAGGTCAAAATCGCCGAGCGATTTTCCCAAGTGAAGGTCTCCTAAATGAATCAGCTTCATGAAAACGATGCCTCCGTGTTATCTCCTGTGGTCAAGTCGTTGCCGCTAACTTCCTACCATTATAGCATTGTCGTTCGGAAGCTTTGTATATCAGGGCAAAAAAATGCGCCCGTAAGCGGGCGCATTTTTTAAAGATACATATAGTCAGATTTTTACATCATTCCTCTTGCTGTATAAGTTGTGTGAAGCAGGCTGTGAGCTTTCGCCTTGCCGGGCTTCTCGAGGAACTCGTCGTAGAGCTTCTGTACCACAGGGCTCTCGTGAGAGCATCTTAGGTCGTTGCCCTTGTCCGCGTCGTAAAGGACCTGAGATCTGAGGGACTTAAGATCCACATAGTTGCGGACGCTGTCGCTCTGTACCGGCTGTCCGCCGCCGTTGATGCAGCCGCCGGGGCAGGCCATGATCTCGATGAAGAGATAGTTCTTCTTGCCGCTCTTGACCATTTCAACGACCTTTCTTGCATTTGCAAGGCCGCTGGCGACACATACGTCGACTTCCGCTCCGTTGATGCGATAGGTAGCTTCCTTGATGCCGGGGATTCCGCGGACATCCATGAAGTCGATCTTCTCATTGGTTCCGTCGAGGATGTTGGCCGCTGTACGAAGAGCAGCTTCCATAACACCGCCGGTTGCGCCGAAGATCTTGCCTGCGCCGGATGCGATCGCGAAGGGATCGTCGAACTCCTCACCCTTGAGATCCTTGAAAGAGATACCTGCGCCCTTGATCATTCTGGACAGTTCTCTTGTGGTGATCGCCACATCGACGTCCGGAATTCCGCGGGTTGAAAGCTCAGGCCTGGAGACCTCGAACTTCTTGGCTGTGCAAGGGATAACAGAAACAACATACAGATCCTTGGGATCGATGTGATTCTTCTGGCAGTAGTAGCTCTTAAGGAGTGCGCCGAACATTCCCTGCGGGGATTTGCAGGTGGACAGATTCGGAAGCATCTCGGGATAATAGTGCTCCATGAACTTGATCCAGCCGGGGCAGCAGGATGTGAACATCGGCAGCGGAGGCTTGTCAAGCTTGTTGGAAGTAATACGGCCGATCAGCTCGTTGGCTTCTTCCAGAATTGTAAGGTCAGCCGTCACGTTCATATTGAACACTTTGACGTCGCCAAGCATTCTGATCGCCTGGACCATCTTGTCTTCCACGTGGGTTCCCGGAGGCATGTCAAAACATTCACCCAGCGTAGCCGCGATGGAAGGAGCGGTGAAGAATACCACCTGCTTCTTGGGATCCGCGATAGCGTCCCATACCTCGTCGATATTGCTCTTCTCATACAGAGCGCCGACAGGACAGGAAACGATGCACTGTCCACAGCCGACACAGGTCGTTGTATCCAGACCCTGATCGAAAGGAGAACCGACGCGGACGTCAAAGCCTCTTCTGATCTGTCCGATCGCTCCGATGCCCTGAACGTTGTTGCAGGTGGAGACGCAGCGCAGGCACTGGATGCACTTGTTGTTGTCGCGGACTACATAAGGTGTGGAATCGTCGATCTCATATTTGGGCTCGTCGTCCTTGAAGTGATCTTCATCAATACCATAGTCATATGCGAGTTTCTGCAGTTCGCAGTGGTTTCCTCTCACGCAGGAAAGACATTTCTTGTGGTGCGTGGAGAGGATCAGCTCGATGGTGGTCTTTCTGGACGCACGGACCGTAGCTGTATTGGTGAGAACCTCCAGGCCCTCTTCTACGGGATAGGTGCATGCGGCGGTAAGTCCGCGTCTTCCCTTGATCTCAACAACACATACGCGGCAGGCGCCGATGCAGTTGATGTCCTTGAGGTAGCAGAGTGAGGGGATCTCGATGTTGACCGATTTGGCTGCCTGAAGGACTGTAGTGCCCTCAGGGACAGTGACCGGGATATTATTAATCTTTAAATTGATCATTTTCTTCATGTTAAGATCCCTCCTTAGTCCATGTAGACAGCGCCGAACTTACAGTTCTGCTTGCAGAGTCCGCACTTGATACATACATTCTTGTCGATGTGATGAGGCTCCTTAACCTTGCCGCTGATCGCGCCGACAGGGCAGTTCCTCGAGCAGAGCGTGCAGCCCTTGCACTTCTCGGGATCGATGACATAGTGCAGCAGATCTTTACACTTCTTAGCCGCGCATCTCTTGTCCACAATGTGTTCCACATACTCCTCGCGGAAGTATCTGAGTGTGGAGACAACAGGGTTGGAAGCTGTCTGTCCGAGAGCGCACAGGCAGGAAACCTTCATATGCGCTGCCAGCTCTTCGATCTTGTCGAGCTCTTCCATTGTGGCAGTGCCCTTTGTGATATCGTCGAGCATATGCAGAAGTCGCTTTGTTCCGATCCTGCAGGGAGAACATTTACCGCAGGACTCCTCGCAAGTGAACTCAAGATAGAACTTGGCGATATCCACCATACAGGTATCTTCGTCCATGATGATCAGTCCGCCGGATCCCATCATGGAACCGATTCTCTGAAGGCTCTCATAGTCGATAGGCGTGTCAATATGGACAGACGGAATACATCCGCCGGAAGGGCCGCCGGTCTGGGCTGCCTTGAACTTCTTGCCGTTCGGGATGCCGCCGCCGATCTCCTCGATGATCTCGCGAAGTGTCGTTCCCATAGGGACTTCCACAAGACCTACGTTCGTGATCTTTCCGCCGAGAGCGAAAACCTTGGTGCCCTTGGAGGTCTCGGTTCCGATGGAGGAATACCACTCCGCGCCCTTGCGGATGATCTGCGCGACGTTTGCATAAGTCTCAACGTTATTGAGAACTGTAGGCTTCTTGAAAAGACCTTCCACTGCGGGGAACGGAGGTCTCGGACGAGGCTCGCCGCGCTTTCCTTCGATGGAAGTCATAAGAGCTGTCTCCTCACCGCAGACGAACGCGCCAGCGCCGAGACGGATCTCGATGTCAAAATTGAAGCCGGTTCCGAAGATATCCTTGCCGAGAAGGCCGTATTCTCTGGCCTGCTTGATAGCGATCTTAAGTCTCTCGACTGCGATCGGATACTCAGCACGGACATAGACATAACCCTGGCTCGCGCCGATCGTATAACCTGCGATCGCCATTGCTTCGAGGACTGCGTGAGGATCGCCTTCAAGGATGGAACGGTCCATGAACGCGCCCGGGTCGCCTTCGTCGGCGTTGCAGCACACATATTTGATATCAGACTTTGTAGCTTTACAGAAAGCCCATTTCCTGCCTGTCGGGAAGCCCGCGCCGCCGCGGCCTCTAAGGCCGGAAGCCAGCATCACGTCGATGACCTGGTCCTGGGTCATGCTTGTGAGTACTTTGTGAAGTGCGGCATAACCATCCAGGGCGATGTACTCCTCGATATTCTCGGGGTCGATCACGCCGCAGTTGCGAAGCGCGATTCTCATCTGCTTGGCATAGAAATTAGTCTGGCTCAGAGGAAGGATCTCTCCGTCTTCGTGAACTGTCTCAGGATACAGAAGATCTTTACAGATGGAGCCCTTGATAATGTGCTCGTCAATGATCCTCTTGGCTCCCTCGGGCGTTGTCTGGGAATAGAAAGCGCCTTCAGGATAAACGATAACGACAGGGCCGAGTGCGCAAAGTCCAAAGCAGCCTGTCTTAACGATAAGAACATCTGTAAGTCCTTTCGCTTTGATCTCTTTCTCGAGCGCGTCGCAAACTTTGTGGCTTCCGGAGGAAGTACATCCGGTACCGCCGCAGACAAGGATCTGCTTGCGATAAGCTGTGTGCTTAGCCATTTCTTCCGCCTTGGATGCTACCAGTCTGCGGACCATGACCAGCTCTCTGTTCTTTTCCTTGATCTGCATGAGCTTTTCATATGTCATTGTCATGGCTTACACCTCCTCGTAGTAGGAATCAATAATCTTAACTGCGGATTCCGGTGTGCATTTGCCGTAAACTTCGCCGTCGACAGTCATGACGGGCGCAAGTCCGCAAGCGCCAAGACAGCGGCAGCTGTCAATTGAGAAGAAGCCGTCAGGCGTGCATTCTCCCGCCTTGATCCCGAGGCGATCCTCGATCGCGGCAAGGATCTTGTCTGCCCCCTTAACATAGCAGGCTGTGCCGAGACATACACTCACTGTATGCTCTCCCTTAGGCGTCAGTGTGAACTGTGAATAGAATGTAGCGACGCCAAATACCTGTGAGAGCGGCACATTCATCTCCTGCGCGATGATCTCCTGCACTTCCCTGGGCAGATATCCGTAAATACCCTGCGCCTCCTGAAGTACCGGCATCATAGCGCCGGGCTGGTCCTTGTGCTTCCTGATAAACTTCCGAAGCTCGCGTTCCTGTTTGGGTGTTCCCCGAAAAGCCATTTTAGCCATCGATCCCCATCTCCTTTCGGTTGCGTATTTAACTGACAATTTAAGCTGAACAGCGCCTAAATAGCCATTCTGATTGTTTTGTTAATTTTACAACAAAATTGTTTTTATTTACAGAATTTCGTGAAATATTTGTCATAGCTAACCGCTGTTTCGCTTTTTTGTCCAAAAAAAGAGCACCATAAGGTGCTCTTTTCCACAAATATACCAAACTCCATTCAGTCATTTTACTCAGCGACATATGCTGTGAGTTTACCGTCCGCGACGTCGATCACGATCGTATCGCCCTCATCTACATTGTCCTGCAGGATGAGTTTGGCTGAAAGCGTCTCGACATGCTTCTGGATATATCTCTTGATCGGTCTTGCGCCGTAGGAGGGATCATAGGCCGCGTCCGCGACAAACTGTTTAGCCGCGTCCGTGAGCCGGATCGAGATCTGTCTGTCCTCGAGCCTTCTGTTGAGGTCCGCGATGATCAGATCGATGATTCCCGTTATGTTGTCCTTGCTCAGAGGTGTGAAGAGGATGATCTCATCAAGCCTGTTGAGGAACTCCGGACGGAAGTGCGCGTGAAGAAGCTCCATTACAGCATTCTGGGTCTGTTCACTGATCTCTTCCGCTTCGGG
Source organism: uncultured Lachnospiraceae bacterium (assembly GCA_902794825.1). Taxonomy (GTDB): domain Bacteria; phylum Bacillota; class Clostridia; order Lachnospirales; family Lachnospiraceae; genus CAG-791. The sequence goes on along the minus strand of CADBIU010000014.1, from coordinate 56,887 downwards.
ATGACTGTCCAGATCTGCAAGGATCTGCTGCGCCCCGATATTGGAAGTCATGATCAGGATCGTGTTCTTGAAGTCCACGGTCCTTCCCTGGGAGTCCGTGATCCTGCCGTCGTCGAGAACCTGCAGCAGAACGTTGAACACATCCGGGTGCGCTTTCTCGATCTCATCAAACAGCACAACGCTGTACGGCTTGCGGCGGACCGCCTCCGTCAGCTGGCCGCCTTCTTCGTAACCGACATATCCGGGCGGCGCTCCGATCAGTCTGGATACGGAGAATTTCTCCATATATTCACTCATATCGATTCTTACGATATTCTTCTCATCATCGAACAGAGCCTGTGCGAGTGCCTTCGCGAGCTCCGTCTTACCTACGCCGGTGGGGCCAAGGAACATGAAGGAACCTATGGGCTTCGTGGGGTCCTTGATGCCGGCTTTACTGCGGAGGGAGGATCGCTTCGGAAACCTTGGTCACGGCTTCGTCCTGACCGATCACTCTCTTGTGCAGTTCCTCATCCAGATGGAGAGTCTTGCTGCGCTCGCTCTCGGTCAGTTTGCTGATTGGGATTCCGGTCCAGCGGGATACGATCCTGCCGATCTCGTTCTCCGTCACACGGTCGTGAACAAGGGAAACGTCCTTCATCTTGTTCTCTTCTTCTGCCAGCTGCTTTTTGAGTGTCGGAAGAGTGCCGTACTGCAGTTCGGCCGCCTTGTTCAGGTCGCCCCTCTGCTGCGCTTTCTGGATATCGCTGTTCACCTGGTCGATCTGCTCGCGGATCCTGGACAGCTGGTCCACGCGGGATTTTTCATTCTCCCACTGCGCTTTCTGGGAAGCGAACTGCTCCTTGAGTTCCGCGAGTTCCTTCTGAAGGTCCTGAAGGCGCTCCATGCTCAGTTTATCATCTTCTTTCTTGAGCGCGGTCTCCTCGATCTCCAGCTGCAGGATCTTCCTCTGCATCTCATCGAGTTCTGTGGGAAGGGAGTTCATCTCAGTCTTGATCAGCGCGCATGCTTCGTCTACAAGGTCGATAGCTTTATCCGGCAGGAATCTGTCGGAGATATAGCGGTTGGAAAGAACCGCAGCGCTTACAAGCGCGTTGTCCATGATCTTGACGCCGTGATACACTTCATAGCGCTCCTTGAGTCCTCTCAGGATAGAGATAGTGTCCTCAACAGTAGGTTCATCTACCATGACGGGCTGGAATCTTCTCTCCAATGCCGCGTCTTTCTCGATATACTGTCTGTACTCCTTGAGAGTCGTCGCGCCTATGCAATGAAGTTCGCCCCTTGCCAGCATGGGTTTGAGCATATTTCCGGCGTCCATTGCGCCTTCCGACTTGCCCGCGCCCACAATGGTGTGAAGCTCGTCGATAAAGAGAATGATCTCGCCGTCGCTCTGACGCACATCTTCCAGCACGGCCTTGAGTCTTTCCTCAAATTCACCTCTGTATTTTGCCCCCGCTACCAGGGAGCCCATATTGAGGGAAAAGATTTTCTTGTCTTTGAGTCCTTCCGGCACATCGCCCTTAGCGATACGCTGTGCAAGTCCCTCAACAACTGCTGTCTTGCCGACGCCGGGCTCACCGATCAGAACAGGATTGTTCTTGGTCTTTCTTGACAGGATCCGGATCACGTTTCGGATCTCCGCGTCCCTGCCGATGACCGGATCGAGCTTCTGGTCTCTCGCCTTTCCGACGAGTTCCTCGCCGTACTTGGCCAAAGTGTCATAGGTCGCTTCGGGGTTATCTGTTGTAACTTTCTGATTTCCTCTCACTGTGGACAGAGCCTTCAGGAAAGTATCTCTCGTGATGCCGTTATCCTTAAAGAGCTTGGAGAGCACACGATCCGCATTTCTGATCAGGGACAGGAATAGATGCTCGACGCTTACATACTCGTCGCCGAGCTGTTTTGCTTCGCTCTCCGCACCGATCAGGGCCTTGTTGAGATCCCCGCTGACATATACTCTCGAGCCGGAACCGCTTACCTTTGTGACACCGGCCAGGGCTCTCTCCGACGCCTGAAGAAACTGCTGCGGATCAATTCCCATCTTCTGCACAAGTTTCAGAATAAGGCTGTCGTCTATAGTCAAAAGACTGTAAAGCAGATGCTCCTGTTCGATCTGCTGGTTTCCGTATTCATACGCAAGCTGTTCGCACTTATTGACAGCTTCAATGGACTTCTGTGTAAATTTCTGTATATTCATGCATAGTCCTCCTTGCCTGATGTTTTTGTTGTTCTATAACTACTATAACATATGCAATCCCTATGTCAAGAAGAATTTTAAAAAAAGAACGCCAAAATATGAAGGCGTTCTTTTTATTTGAAAATTCTGTCAGTCCGGCGTATTATTCCGCCGCTTTTTCCTCATCCTGCTTGTCCTTCGGGTCATCACTTCCTGCGAATGAAGAGAAATCAGTGTCCTGCTCGGTCTGTTCCATATACTCAGGGACAACGCTGCTCTCCGCAGGATCCGCCGAGGACTGAACAGGATCTGCTTCTGCCGGAGGCTGATGAACAGCGCTCTCCTCGGCAGCCGGCGCCTCGTTTCCGCTGCCGGCGTTCTCTGCCGGAGCTTCCGCCTGCTCTGTCACTGCTGCTTCCACATCGACTGCTGTCGCTTCGACTTCCATTTCTTTGTGAGCTTTAGAGACCCTTGAGATCACCCAGAGATCGGAGATTCCGTCAAAGATCAGGATACCGCCGGCAATCCTTGTTATGAGCGAAGCCAGATTAAATGCGTTTCTGATGAGGAAGATCCCCGCCGCGATCGTCGCGATCGCAACAATAAGTGAAGCCCACCATTTATTGTATTTGCTGCGGGTCAGCATGAATGTCTCCCCAAGATTGATCAGTCCGCTGATAAGGACCAGGATACCCATGATCGTCGGGATCAGCCTGACCAGGTCGTCCGGATGCAAAAAAATAACAACGCCGCAGATCAGCATCACCGCCGCCATGATCAGAAGGATCGACTTCATCGCGGACTCATGGTTTCTAAAGAACATGAAAGCCGCTGCCAGGCCTCCCGCGGCCAGTAAAGCCCCGATACACTTTCCCATGATCAGAAGGCTCGTGGACGGCCATACCAGCAGAACAACGCCGAGAACAATAGCTCCCGCGGCAAATATAATGCGGTCGGTCCTAAAACTTTTCAGATTGTTTCCCATAAGCTTTCCCTCCTGTCATTTCTCAATCTTATAAGATTATACCATATCATTCTCTTTCGTGAGAAAGCCATCGATGATATTGTAAATATCTTCTCTTCCGGCCTTATTCAGACCGGAAAAAGGGATCACTTCGAAGCTGACGTCGTGGCTGACTCTGCTCTTATCCTTAATGGTCCTTCGGATCATTGCAGTCTGCTTTGCGATCTGGCTTCTCTTGATCTTGTCGGATTTGGTCGCTACTATATACGGCGTAAATCCTGCCGCCAGCACCCAGTCGAACATCATCACGTCATTTTCCGAGGGCTCATGTCTGATATCGACAAGAAGAAATACCGCGTCAAGCTTTCTGCTGGTGTGAAGATAATTCTCGATCATCTTCCCCCATTGCTGTTTGACCTTTACTCCTGCCGTCGCATAGCCGTACCCGGGCAGGTCTACAAGATAGAACTCATCGTTTACATTGTAGTAGTTGATCGTCTGCGTCTTTCCGGGCGTAGAACTGGTCCTCGCGTACGATTTACGGTTCATGAGGGCATTGATCAGTGTCGATTTTCCCACATTGCTCTTTCCCGCGAAAGCAAACTCGGGTTTTGTATTCTCAGGCAGCTTGCTTGTGATACCGCACACTGTCTCGAGGTTTACTGTTTTGATGATCATACTTATCCCTTTCTGCAATCATAATATCTGTATAAAGATATCGCTCCCGCAGATCTTGCGGAAGCGATATCCGGTCATTCACCATATGCTGCCTGCGATCATTTCGCCTCGAGCAGGTCGATCGTCTTAATCTCGGGTGTCTCCCTGATGACTCTGGGAGGCTCTCCGTCCAGGACGGATCCTTTCGTGATGACGCATTCTTTGATGGTCTTATCGGAAGGAATGGTGAACATTACGTCCATCATGACCTTCTCCATGATCGAGCGAAGTCCTCTCGCGCCGGTCTTGCGCTCAACAGCGAGATCGGCGATCGCCTCAAGCGCGTCGTCCTCAAAGGAAAGCTTAACATCATCATAGGCAAACAGTTTCTTATACTGCTTGCTAAGGGCGTTCTTGGGCTCTCTGAGGATCCTGATCAGGGCTTCCCTGTCCAGTTCGTTCAAAGTAGTGACCACCGGAACACGTCCGATAAACTCGGGGATCAGTCCGAACTTTACAAGATCCTGCGGAAGGACCTGGCTGAGGGTTTCATCCAGTTTCTTGGAGTCATGCCCCTCAACGTTGGCGTGAAAGCCCATGGCTCTCTTGCCTATCCTGGCATTAATGATCTTATCGAGTCCGTCAAATGCGCCTCCCACGATGAAGAGAATATTCGTCGTGTCGATCTGGATGAGCTCCTGCTGGGGATGTTTGCGGCCTCCCTGAGGGGGAACCGATGCGTTCGTGCCCTCGATGATCTTGAGGAGAGCCTGCTGGACGCCTTCGCCGGAGACGTCTCTTGTAATGGAGACGTTCTCGCCCTTCTTCGATATTTTGTCAATTTCATCAATATAAATGATGCCGAGCTGTGCTCTTTCAATGTTATAATCGGCCGCCTGGATCAGTTTGAGAAGAATATTCTCAACGTCCTCGCCGACATATCCCGCTTCTGTAAGCGTCGTGGCGTCGGCAATCGCGAAAGGAACATTGATGATCTTAGCAAGCGTCTGGGCCAGATAGGTCTTACCTGATCCGGTGGGTCCCAGCATCAGAATGTTGCTCTTCTGAAGCTCTACGCCGTCGTCCTCGCCGATACCGGATTTGTGCCTGACTCGTTTATAGTGATTGTAAACGGCAACCGAGAGCGTCTTCTTGGCTTCGTCCTGCCCGATCACATAATCGTCGAGGAAAGTCTTGATCTCAGCCGGTTTGAGAAGGTTGATCCCGTCCACGGCGGGATCGTTTACGGAGTAATCCTCCTCCTCAATGGACTCGTCGATGATATCGGCACAGATCGCAACGCATTCATCGCAGATATAAACTCCCTCAGGTCCGGCGATCAGTTTGGAAACCTGATTCTCGGTCCTGTTGCAGAAAGAGCATCTGCGCGGCTGCATCTTCGTCTTATCTGCCATCAGTAATCTCCTTGCGGGTTGTATAGATCCTGTCGATCAGGCCGTATTCCAGGGCCTGTTCGGGCGTCATCCAGTTATCTCTGTCAGTATCCTTCACGATCTTCTCGTAAGGCTGGCCTGTATTCTGCGCGAGGAGTCTGTTCATTCTCTCCTTGATCGCAGCCATATGCGCCGCCTGGATAGCGATATCGGACGCCTGGCCTTCTGTTCCGCCCAGCGGCTGATGGATCAGGATCTCCGAGTGAGGAAGAGAATATCTCTTTCCCTTTGTTCCGCCCGCCAGAAGGAAAGATCCCATGCTGGCCGCCATGCCCACGCAGATCGTTGATACATCGCATTTTACAAACTGCATTGTGTCATAGATCGCCATACCTGCGGAAATGGAGCCGCCGGGGCTGTTGATATAGAACTGAATGTCCTTATCCGGATCCTCTCCCTCAAGGAAGAGCATCTGCGCCACTATGAGTTCCGCGGACGCGTCCGTCACCTGATCACCTAAGAAGATGATCCTCTCTTTGAGCAGGCGGGAGAAAATATCGTAGGAACGCTCTCCCGTGCCTGTCTGTTCAATTACATAAGGGATAAAATTTGCCATTTTCTAACTCCGATCTTCAATTGCGAAAACTGACCAGATTGCCTGCCTCTTAATCTACATTGGCGGAGCGCATTATTTCCTGCGCTCCGCCATCCAATTACTTTTCTACAGCATTGTCAGCGACAAAGGAAACAGCTTTCTGAACAGCGATATCCTCCATCATTCTGTCTTTCTCTCTTCCCTCGAAGATCTTCTTGATCGTGTCGAGGTCTGTGCCGTATGCTTCCGCGAGCTTGCCCAGTTCGACTTCGAAGTCCTCGTCGGTAGCGACGATATTCTCAGCCTTGACGATCTCTTCCAGCACAAGACGTGTGCGGATGCGCTTGTCGGCCTGGTCCTTGACTTCTTCCATCATCTTCTCTCTGCTTCCGCCGATATAGGAGAAGTACTGATCGATATTAAGTCCCTGGGACTGAAGTCTCTGCGCGAACTCATCTACGATCTGCTCCTGCTGAGCCTTGAGCATAGGCTCGGGGATCTCGATCTCGGAATCAGCGATGATCGCGTCGATCACCTTATTCTCCTTCTCTGTTCTCGCCTTCTCTTCCTTCTTAACCTCGAGGTTCTTGCGGATGTCGGCTTTGTACTCTTCAAGAGTAGAGAACTCAGAGACATCATCCGCGAACTCATCGTTCAGTTCAGGGAGAACCTTCTCGGTGATCTTGAGGACTGTGCACTTGAACACAGCGGGCTTGCCTGCCAGCTCAGCTGACTGATAGTTCTCAGGGAAAGTGACGTTAACTTCGATCTCTTTGCCGATCTCTGCTCCCACCAGCTGCTCTTCGAAGCCGGGGATGAAGGAACCGGAGCCGATGGTCAGAGGATAGTCCTCTCCCTTTCCGCCTTCAAATGCGACGCCGTCGACAAATCCCTCAAAGTTGAGGTTGATCTTGTCGCCGTCTGCAACCGGTCTGTCGGTGATCTCGTTATAAGAAGCATTCTTCTCCTGCTCTGCGGCGAGCTCGGCATCAACTTCCTCATCGGATACGGTCACGTCGGTCTTCTCAACTTCGACTCCCTTGTATTTGCCAAGACCTACCGGAGGCTTAACAGCTACAGTAGCTGTATAGATCAGCGGCTTGCCGGCTTCTGCCTGCACAAGCTCGATGTCAGGGTTGGAAGAGATTTCGTTTGAGATCTCGCATCCCTGCGCCGCCTCAGGATAAGTGCTGTTGATCGTATCATTAATGGCATCCTCAAGGAATACGCCGGTGCCGTACATCTGCTCGATCAGCTTCCTGGGCGCCTTGCCCTTGCGAAATCCGGGCACATTGATCCGGGCTCTCTGCTTGAGATATACCTTGTTAATTGCTTTATCAAAATCTTCGGCGCTTACTTCAATAGTAAGTTTCGCCATACTTTTTTCCAGTTTTTCAACCGCTACGCTCATTGACTACTATCCTCCTGTCTGATTTACACAATTGCGGTACATTATATCATAACAGTTTGCAAAATTCCAACATGAAAACTGTTTATTTGCTTATTCTTCCGTATATTTGGGCAAATTCTTTCATTCTCGCTGCCAGATCATCCGTGAGTTCTTCCGGAAGCAGTCTCCAGGACCAGTTTCCGCCCAGAGTAGAAGGGGTATTTATCCTTCCGTCAGAACCGATATCAAGATAATCCTGGATCGGGATGATCGCGGTGTCCGCTACGCTCTGCATGGCCAGCCTGATCAGGTCCCATGTAGCAGTCTGGCTGCAGCGAATGTCCGCGTACTTATTGATGAACTCCAGCTGCTTCTCATCTGAAGCGATGTACCAGCCTCTTGTAGTATCGTTGTCATGGGTACCGGTATATACGACCGCGTTGCTGGTATAGTTGTGAGGCAGATAAGTATTGTCCGCGTCACTTTCAAATGCGAACTGCAATACTTTCATCCCCGGGAACCCTGTGCGCTTCACAAGCCTTAGCACAGATTTCGTGAGATATCCAAGATCCTCCGCGATGATCTCTTTCTCTCCCAGTTTCTGCTTCATCGCTGCAAACAGTGAATAACCGGGGCCTTTTTTCCATTTACCTCCCAAGGCATCCTGATCGCCGTAGGGGACTGCCCAGAACTCGTCAAATCCTCTGAAGTGATCGATCCTTATAACGTCGTAGAGTTTGAAGACATGCTCAAGTCTTTTGATCCACCAGTCGTAACCTGTGGCCTTGTGATACTTCCAGCGGTAAATCGGATTGCCCCACAGCTGTCCGGTAGCGGAAAAAGAGTCCGGAGGCACACCGGCAACGACGGTAGGAAATCCGTTTTCGTCAAATTCAAACAGTTCCGGATGACTCCATGTATCCGCGCTGTCAAAGGCCACATAGATCGGAATATCGCCGATGATCCTGATGCCCTTACCGTTGGCGTATTCCTTGAGCTCTTTCCACTGTTTCGCGAAGAGGAACTGCAGGAACTCGTAGAACCTGATCTCCTCGTCGAGTTTAATTCTGTAACTGTCCATGGCAGCCGCTCTTCGAAGGCGGATATCTTCGGGCCACAATGTAAACATGTCTCCGTCAAAATACTCCTTCACCGCACTGAACAGCGCGTAATCGGGAAGCCATTCCGAGTTGTCCCATCTGAAATCCTCGAAGGCTCTCCTGTCATCTTCGAAGGTGTCTTCTGCCCATTTGCCCGTTGGATTCTGGCAGAAAGGGCTGTTTGCATACGCTTTGCGAAGCAGGGTATATCTGTTCCGGTAGATTTTCTCATAGTCTACAGTCCGGGGCTCTTTTCCAAAATCAAACTGATCCGCGGTTTTTTTGTCAATATAACCCGCCTCGATCAGTGCCTCGGGGTCTATGAAATACGGATTACCTGCAAATGTTGAGAAAGACTGGTATGGAGAATCCCCGTAACCTGTCTGTCCGAGCGGCAGGATCTGCCAGTATGACTGGCCTGAATCCGCCAGAAAATCCACAAATTCATACGCCTCTTTAGAAAAGCATCCGATCCCGTAGCGGGAGGGAAGGCTTGCCACCGGAAGCAGTACACCGCATCTTCTATCCATTATCTAACCCCCTTTTAAAAGACATTTTGACGATTACACTATGAAATGATCACTTCTGTCAGCGATCAGAAAAACCACTTCTGTTTCTTTACGATGCTCACGAACTCTCCGTTATTTCTCGTCTTGGCAAAAAGGTCGAGTACCTGGTTCACTGACTCCTCCGATTTTACTCCGTTGAAAGCCCTTCTGATCATGTTGATCGCTTCGAGTTCATCAGGCGTAAGAAGAAGATCGTCTCTTCTTGTACTGGAGCGCTGCATATCGATGGCCGGAAAGATCCTGCGCTCGGACAGCTTGCGGTCCAGCACCATTTCCATGTTGCCCGTACCTTTAAATTCCTCATAGACAACTTCGTCCATCTTGCTTCCCGTCTCGATGAGAGCCGTGGCGAGAATAGTGAGGCTTCCGCCCTCTCTCATGTTGCGGGCCGCTCCGAAAAATCTCTTGGGCATATGAAGCGCCGCCGGATCAAGGCCGCCGGACAGCGTTCTGCCGCTGGAAGGCTCCGTGAGGTTGTACGCGCGGGTCAGCCTCGTGATGCTGTCCAGAAGGATCATAACGTCCTTTTTGTGTTCAACAAGTCTCTTGGCCCTCTCAATGACCATCTCGGAGACTCTCTTGTGATGCTCGGGAAGCTCGTCGAAGGTCGAATAGATCACTTCCACATTCGGCCCCTCTATAGCCTCTTTGATGTCCGTAACTTCCTCGGGACGCTCGTCTATAAGCAGGATGATCAGGTGGATCTCCGGATTGTTGGCTTTGACGGACTTCGCGACTTCTTTCATGAGAGTCGTCTTACCGGCCTTAGGGGGAGATACGATCATGCCTCTCTGCCCCTTTCCTACGGGACTTAGAAGGTCCATGACCCTCATGGATATGCCTGCGCCGGGCTTTTCAAGGCGGATCCTGTCATCAGGAAAGATCGGGGTCATATCCTCAAAATTATAGCGCTTCGTTGCCTCCTCAGGCTTCATTCCGTTGACAGATTTGACAAACAGGAGCGCGCCGAATTTCTCTCCCTGGGTCTTGACTCTGATATTACCTCTGACGATATCTCCCGTCTTGAGGCCAAACCTCCTGATCTGACTGGGCGCCACATAAATATCATTGTCGCCGGGCAGATAATTTGCGCATCTGATAAAGCCGTATCCGTCAGCCATGACTTCCAGAATTCCGTTTGCCATCTGCCCGCTGTCAAGCTCACTGGCAAACTCATTTTTGTGGATGATCGGCGCGTCGGGCTTCTTCTGTTCAGTCTTGGGAATACGGCCGCCGTTCTGCGCCGCGAGCGCTATCGCGTCCTCCTCGTCCTTCTTGAGCAGGGCTTCAATTAGCTCCGCCTTCTTGAGTGTGGAGATCTTCTTCATTCCTCTGTTTTTGGCAATTTCTTTGAGATTCTGAAGTGCCAGGGATTCATATCTTTCTTTCGTCATGATTCTCCTTTAGATATATAGATATGCATGAACCGGCTCAGACATAGCCGGACTATCGCGGTAAAAACTAATTCTGAATTTAATTCTTAATTGGAGTAATGACTGCAGACTATCGCATGATACGGACAGATTACGCTGCCTGTTAGAATTATCGAATACATTGTAAGCCTATCAAAATAAATTTTCAATCAGTGAGTTATAAATCTTCTCATTTTTCTCGGGCCATCTGCGGCAGATTTCTTCAGCAAGTCCTTTATCAGGCACCTGGAGCCTGATCTCCATAACAGGATCGTTTCTCTCCATGACCTTAAGTACCACATTGTACATACCGTTTTCGGCGGGAATACAGTCCGCTCTCACCGACTGCTCGCTGCGCAGGGCCGCTCCTTCACTTTTAAGGAAGTCGTCTGCCTGCTTAATGATCTCCCTGCCGAGATCCGACCGGAAGATCCGCAGAGTCTGCCTTCCTTCCGCCGTGATCTGGTAGAAACACCTGTCTCCGGAATTTCTAGAGCGCACGAGTCCGCTCTTTTCGATCTCCGCGTAAGTCTGCGTCAAAGACAAAAAATTGACATATCCCTTTTCAAGCAGAAAAGAGGAGAGTCTGTCCATTGCGATCTCCCCGTCCGCTTTATCCAGAAGGTACAATATGATCAGTTTGTAGATTGCAAGAGGTGATGACATTGTTCTTCCTCGTAATTACGCTGCCGGGCAAAAGCAGTGAGCCCCCGGCCGGCTCACCCTTTCTCCGGTCTCTTAAGGAGTTGTTCCGGTTCTATATATCTGCTGTCTTTTGTCAGGGAGGCCATGTGCTCCCTTATCTTCTTTTCATAGCCGTTTCCTGAAGGCATATAAAGCCGTTCTCCGCGCAGCTTCTCAGGGAGCAGGGGCTGGCCTGCGTAATGCTGTTCATAGTCGTGAGCGTACTGATACCCGATCCCTCTTCCGAGTCCCCGGGCTCCCTTGTAATGGGCGTCCTGAAGGTATCCGGGGATCGGCAGGCTCCCCGTCTCCCGCACAATCCGGCCCGCTTCCGTAACTGATTCAACCGCCGTGTTGCTCTTTGGCGAGGTGGCGACATATTCCGCCGCCTGGGCCAAAATGATCCGGGACTCGGGCATTCCTATTCTCTCACAGGCCAGCGAACAGTTTACCGCTACGGCAATAGCGTTGGGATCAGCGTTTCCTACGTCCTCGGAAGCGCAGATCATGATCCTGCGCGCGATGAACACGGGATCCTCTCCCGCCTCCAGCATACGCGCCAGATAATAGACTGCCGCGTCGGGATCACTCCCGCGCATACTCTTTATAAACGCGGAGATCGTGTCGTAATGGTTGTCTCCGTTCTTGTCATAGCGGGTCGCCTTTTTCTGAATGCATTCTTTCACCACGTCCAGGGTAAGATGGATCTTTCCGTCTTCGCCCCGGTCAGTGGTCATGACGCCGAGTTCGATCGCGTTGAGAGCACGTCTTGCGTCTCCCCCGGACATCTCGGCGAGGAAACTGGCTGCGTCTTCTTCGATCACGGCGTCATACGCGCCCATTCCCCGTTCTGTATCATACACCGCTCTGTGTATAAGTTCCAGTATATCCTCCGAAGAGAGAGGTTTGAGTTCGAAGATCATCGACCTGGACAAAAGAGCTCCGTTCACTTCAAAATACGGATTCTCAGTGGTCGCTCCGATCAGAGTCAGAGTACCGTCTTCCACAAAAGGAAGCAGATAATCCTGCTGTGATTTGTTGAAACGGTGTATCTCGTCGATAAACAGGATCGTCTTAAGGCCGTACATGCCGCGCCTGTCCTGCGCCTCTTTCACCACAGCCTCCATATCCTTTTTTCCCGCGGACGTCGCGTTGATCTGCTGGAATTGCGACTTTGTCGCATTTGCGATGACCTTTGCCAGAGTCGTTTTCCCGGTCCCGGGAGGCCCATAGAAGATAAGGCTGCTTATCTTGTCGGCTTTGATCGCTCTGTAGAGGAGTTTCCCCTTTCCGATAATATGCTGTTGTCCGACCACTTCTTCAAGCTTGACCGGACGAAGGCGCGCGGCGAGGGGAGCCTCCGTCTCCTGTTCTGTCTCTCTCATATAATCAAAAAGATCCATATAATCTTTTACTTTCCCTCCTCGGAGTAAGTCTTGAAAGACTTAAGTTTCCAGATATCCCTGTTGTATTCCGCGATCGCGCGGTCCGATGAGAAGTAGGACGCTCCTGCGATATTCATAAGCACTTTTCTGTTCCAGGACATCCTGTCCTCATAGTCCCGCAGCATACGCTCTTTCACTTCTATATAGGATTCAAGATCCAGAAGCGCCATGTACCTGTCCCGGTTCCGGATCTCATTGTAAAGCCGCTCGAGGTTCTCTTTTCGTCCTGCGGCAGTCATTTGCGGGCTTATAATAAAGTCAACTGCTTCTCTGACCGTCTCGCTTTTGTCATAGACAGCAGAGGGGTCATAATCCCCCCTCTCATAATGCCCGATAACTTCTTCAGCACTGACGCCGAAGAGATAGATGTTCTCCTCCCCCGCGAATTCGCAGAGTTCAACGTTAGCTCCGTCGTTTGTTCCAAGAGTCAGGGCGCCGTTGAGCATCAGTTTCATATTACCCGTTCCTGACGCTTCTCTCGAAGCCAGTGAGATCTGCTCGGAAATATCCGCCGCCGGGATCAGTCTCTCTGCATAGGTCACGTTGTAATCTGTGACCATCACCATTCTCATGTACTGATTCACGTCCGGATCGCCGTTGACGATATCTGAAAGGACGAGGATAAGATGAATGATGTCCTGCGCCAGTACATAGGCTGACGCCGCTTTCCCGCCGAAGATGAAATTGATCGGTCTGTCCGGCACTCTTCCTCTTTTGATCTCGAGATATTTGTGGATCACATACAAAGCGCTCAGATGCTGCCTTTTATATTCATGGATCCGTTTGATATGCAGGTCGCAGACGCCGTCAGGAAGGAGTTCCACGTCCTCTCTCATCTTTATGAAAGAGGAAAGACGCGCCTTGGCTCCCGACTTGATCTGCTCAAGTTCAGCCAGGGCTTCCTGATCGTCCGCGAACGCTTTGAGATCCTCCAGGCGCGCGGGGTCAAGCTTGTAGTCGTTCCCTATTTTGGCGCTGATCCAGTCGGACAGTTCGGAATTGCAGCCATACAGCCAGCGGCGGAAAGAAATCCCGTTTGTCTTGTTGCTGAATTTCTCCGGATAGATCTCATAAAGTCCCCTGAGCTGGGATTCCTCCAGGATCTTCGTGTGGATCTTCGCGACGCCGTTCACGGAAAATCCGAAATGGACGCACAGGTTGGCCATATGGACTCTCCTTTCCGTGTCAATGATCCACACGGAAGGGTCATGATATTTGTTCTTGACGATAAGGTCCAGTCTGTGAATGATCGGTACGAGCTGAGGCACCACTTCGGTGAGCTGATCGACCGACCATGTCTCAAGCGCCTCCGCCAGGATCGTATGGTTCGTATAGGCGCAGGTACCGGTCACTACTTTGACCGCCTCCATAAAGGACAGAGCCTTATCGTCAGTCAGGATGCGGATCAGCTCCGGGATGATCAGCGACGGATGCGTATCGTTGATCTGGATGACCGCATAGTCGTACATCCTTCTCAGGTCGCATTTGCGCGCTTTCATCTCGCTAAGGATCTGCTGCGCCGCGCAGCTTACCAGAAAATACTGCTGATACAGGCGAAGGATCTTCCCCGCCTCATCGGAATCATCCGGATATACGAATAGAGTCAGGTTCTTGTCAATCGCGCTTTTATCGAAGCATATCCCGTCATGAACAATGGATCCGTCCGCGCTCTCAAGATCAAAGAGTTTGAGCTTATTGACTCCGCTGTGATAGCCGGCGACAATTATCTCATACATGCGCGCCCTGACCTTGTATTTGCCAAGGAATACGTCGAAAGTAACTTCCGTCAGGTCCTCCCAGGAGTCCCACTGGATCCAGGGGTCCTTATCCATCTGCTGCATATGGTCCGTGAAAGATTGCCTGAACAGTCCGTATCGATAGTTGATGCCTATGCCCTCAGCGGGATAGCCAAGCGTCGCTATGGAGTCCATGAAGCATGCTGACAGACGACCCATTCCTCCACTGCCAAGGGAGGGCTCGGGCTCATATTCTATTACATCCTGAAGGTTCTTCCCATACCGGGCAAGAAGCTTCTCCGCCTTTCTGTAGATCCCAAGATTGATCAGAGTGTTGAGAAGAAACCTTCCGGGAAGAAATTCCGCCGAGACATAATAGACCTTCTTCTCTCCGCTGTTCTTCTCACTGATCTTCAGGATCCTCTTGACCAGCAGCATCAGGATATTATATGTCTCTTCATCCCCGCATTTTTCAAGCGGTTTTCCGAATCGCTCATGGGACAGCTCTTCGAGCTGCTTCTCCATATTCATCACCATAACGTCAAAGATCATATTTCTGTAACTCATAGATACTCTCCCTGAAGATCAACCGTTGTCTTTTTATGATATCAGATTCAAAATACAGGGGCAATCAGTACGGCCTCCTCAGGCCCTTCGGATAATGATTCTTGATCCGGTCTCCCGAGAGTTTCCCCCAGCCGCAGCTGAATCCGCAGTCTGTCACCAGGCACCAGCCCTTATCTCCTCTGATCCGCGCGCAGTCCTGTGCCTCGAGGCTCTCCCCCCTCAGGTACGCTCTGGCGGCGTTTCCGTCTCCACGGACCTCCTCAGAACCGTCAGAGAGCTCTGCCGAGCACTTTACATCCTCCTCTTCCAAAGCGGCTGCAAGGGCGTGGGACGGCTCGAACCGGTTCTTTTTGGGAGTCCCCAAATGGAGCCCGGGCCGCAGGACTTTAAGTCCGTCCAGACGCACGTTCTCGGGGATCCTGTACAGTTCTTTGCCAAAGAGCGTCAGGGCTGCGCCGGATCCGCCTGTTTCTTCAGCCGCTGCCAGTTTAGCCGATCCGCGCTCTGTCAGCGCTTCTTTGCAGAATTCTTTAAAGAGGCGTATGGCTTCACGATCTTTTAAAGTTTTTCCTCCTGCGGCTCTTCTTCTGAGCGCGGAGCCCTCTTTTCTGAAAACAGCCAGAAAATGTCCCTCTCCCTCCAGTCTGTGAGGCCACAGACGGATCGTTCCGCTGATAGATTCAAGGATTCGTCCCGGTATCTCTTCGCCGGCAGCATATTCGGGTCTTCCGGCTGCCAGACCGGTTTTTTCCATATATTCGGGACCGAGGAGCGTCGGAATATCCACGATCTGAAAATCGGGATGCCTCATAACAAACTTCGCCGCGTTCATTTCATTCTCCTGCGGCGCGAATGTACAGGTCGAATAGACAAGCGTCCCTCCGGGCGTTGTCATTTCCGCCGCGCAGTCCAGGATCCCCGCTTGTCTGCGGGCGCACAGCTCAACATTTTCCTCGCTCCAGTTCGGGATCGCCTCCTCTTCTTTTTTAAACATCCCTTCTCCCGAGCAGGGAGCGTCTGCGATCACTGTGTCAAAATACAGAGGGAATCTCTCCGCGAGCTTCTCCGGATCCTCGTTCAGGACCAAGGCGTTGGGAATCCCCATTCTCTCAATATTCTGGGATAGGATCTTCGCTCTGGCCGGATGGATCTCGTTGGAGTACAGTATACCCTTCCCGGCAAGCATAGATGCAAGCTGTGTGCTCTTCCCACCGGGGGCAGCGCAGAGATCCAGCACCCGCATGCCCGGCTTTACTCCGGACAGAGCCGCCACCGCCATGGCGCTCGGTTCCTGTATATAATAAGCTCCCGCTTCATGCAGCGGGTTCTTGCCGGGCCTTGTCAGCGGATCATAGTAAAAGCCGTCAGGAGCCCAGGGAATCGGCCGCATACCGAACAGCGGAGCGTCCTCCAGCGTTCCCGCGCGCTCCCGCAGCATGTTCACCCGCAGTCCCGGTCTTCTGTCCTCTCCATAAGACTTCAGGAAGGCGTCATATTCTTCTCCCAGCATTTCTTCCATGCGCTTTTTAAACTCTTCAGGCAGTTTGTTCAATCTGATATCTCCATAATTTCAAAAGACCGGGTGATCCTGCCGGATTTACAACCCTGCCGTTTCATCCTAAAATAGTGTTGTGCATTTATTGATTATACACAAAAAGGGAGGGTATATGAAAACAAAATCCAAAACATCTATGCCGCTGGCCATGCAGATCTTTATCGCGCTTGTACTCGCAGTGATCGCAGGCCTTTTAATGCAGGATCATGTAGCGTTTGCCGAATCCTACATCAAACCGCTCGGAACGGTCTTCCTGAATCTGGTCAAGTTCATTGTCGGGCCGATCGTTCTCTTTTCCATAATGTCCGGCGTGGTTTCACTCAAAGATATCCGAAAAGTCGGTTCCATCGGCGGAATCACGGTTGTCTACTATTTCTGCACGACTGCTGTCGCGACCGTGATCGGTCTTACCTTTGCCAATCTTTTCAAAGGCCTGTATCCTGTCCTCTCCACTGAAAGTCTCGCCTATGAAGCTCCTGAAGGAAAGACCATGATGGATGTGTTCGTAGGGATTTTCCCCAAGAACTTCGTAGAGCCCATCGCTGAAGCCAATATGCTCCAGGTCATCGTCATGGCGCTCCTGATCGGCTTTGCAGTGATCTCTCTGAGTGAAAAGGTTGAAAAAGCTGTCGAAGGCATAAACCGCTGGAATGATATTTTCATGAAGGTCATGGAAATGATCCTGCGCCTCTCTCCTCTCGGCGTCTTCTGCCTGCTGTGCCCTGTGATCGCGGCTAACGGTCCCAAAGTCATAGGCTCTTTGGCAATGGTCCTTCTGACAGCCTATCTGGGTTATATCATCCACGCTGTTGTGGTATATTCCTTTACCGTCAGGACACTGGGCGGACTAAGCCCTCTGAAATTCTTCAAAGGGATGATGCCCGCGATCATGTTCGCTTTTTCAAGCGCGTCCTCTGTCGGAACTCTCCCCCTCAATATAGAGTGTACGGAAGAGCTTGGCGCCACAAGAGAGATCACTTCTTTCGTTCTTCCTCTGGGCGCTACTATAAATATGGACGGTACCGCGATCTATCAGGGCGTATGCGCCGTATTCATCGCATCCTGCTACGGAATTAACCTGACGCTGGGCCAGATGCTCACCATTGTTCTTACAGCTACTCTTGCCTCGGTAGGAACGGCAGGCGTTCCCGGCGCGGGCATGGTCATGCTGGCTATGGTCCTGACGTCCGTGGGACTTCCGATCGACGGCATAGCTCTTGTCGCCGGCGTGGACCGCATCTTTGACATGGGACGCACAACTCTCAATATCACCGGTGACGCCTCCGCAGCTCTCATTGTTACAAATATTCTGGAGAGAAGAAAGAAAGCGTGAGCTGCCGGATTATCCGCAGACAGTTTGAGCCGGGCATAAAAGCCCGGCTCTTTTTTTGTCCTCATTATACTCCGGCGGATCTCAGATCGTATTTTCGTATGCGTCCGCTTCCGTCCTGTGCATTTTCTTTCCGTTCAGGATAATAAAACCGTCCTCAATATCATCGTGGACAATAAAGCGTACGGCGGGTTCCTCCAGTTCGGAATGTCTGTGTCCGAACTGCCTGCAGGTGATATCCTGATCCTTTCTGAGCGTGTGTCCGTCTGTAGAGCGAGGCGGCCTGTAACCTTTCCCCGCATCCCTGATCATCGATTCCAGCCGTTTTGCCGCGTCAGTCCGGGATGGTCTCTGCGGCTTTCCGTCTTTTCCTTTTCCCGAAATACGTCTGAGTGAGAAGATCACGATGAACCAGATCATGATCATTACATATAGAACCAGAGATCCCATTTCACATCCTTTCTCACGGAAGGACTTCTGCAATGCAGGATTCCGTGCCAGTGACAGAACCTTGTATCATTTCCGGCTTTCCGCCTCCCTTGGCTCCCAGCTTCTCTCTGAGCGCTTTCTGCACATCCCGGGAGTCCATCTGCCTGCTGCCTATAATATAGCGGTATCTGCCTTCTTTATCGCTTCCGGCAAATACGCCGCAAAATCCGTCATGTTCCTCGCAGAGCTTGTTGACAAGATTTCTCTGCACAATATTGTCCATATCCCCGACAAACAAAAAGACATTCTTCTGATCTTTGGGGATCGTCTCAAGGCGAAGAAACGCCGCTTTATATTCCAGGTCACGGTTTTTCTGCTTCAGCTCGCCAATTTCGTCAAGCAGATGCTTTACTCCGTCTCCGATCTCATCCTGGCTTCGGTTTGTCAGATGGGAGACTTCTTCAATGCGCTGCTGTCTCTTCTGCATCAGTGCGAAAGCTCTCCTTCCGCAGGCGATAAACAGGCGCATTCCGCCGTTAAAGCGCAGCGTCTTCACTATTTTGATCAGGCCGATCTCGCCTGTCATTCCGACATGGGTCGCACAGCATGCGCAGACATCTACCTCAGGGATCGTGACCAGCCTCACCTGTCCTTCGATCTCGATCTTGCTTCGGTAACTGATCTCTCCAAGCTTTTCACTGTCAGGATAAGAAACCTTTACCGGAAGATTTCTGTAAATGACCTCATTAGCTTCCCATTCCAGAAGAAGGATCTCTTCTTCACTGAGCTGTCCGTTGACGTCCAGCGTCACCGAATTGTCGCTGAGGTGAAATCCGATATTATCAAATCCATACCTGTTGTGCATAAGCCCGGACAAAATATGCTCGCCGGTGTGATTCTGCATGAAGCCGAACCTTCTCTCCCAGTTGATCTGAAGAAGAACCTGTTCGCCGGGCAGGAAAAGCCCGCAATTGTCTTCCGGGCAGCTGACAGTATGTCTGATCACTCCGTCTTTGATCTGTACATCCGTTACAGCCAGCATTCCGGATCTGTGACCGCCGTCGTTTCCGGCGCTGCAGATCCAGCCGATGTCGCAGGACTGGCCCCCGCCTTCCGGGAAAAAGACCGTCTTGTCCAGGATCAGTTCCAGGCTGCATCCGGATTCCGTGTGATCTTCTCCCGTAAGTTTCCGTGCCGAGAGAACCGTTGCCTCACACCGAGTCAGATATGCGTCTGTTTCGTAAAGTCTCTCTGTGCCGTTCACGTCAAATGCTCTTTCTATCTGCTTTTCCCGCTTCCATCTTGAGGTACGCGTTGATGAAGCGGTCAATATCTCCATCCAGCACGGCTCCCGTGTTGCTGGTCTCTTCCGCTGTTCTGGTGTCCTTAACCAGCGTGTACGGCTGCAGGACATAGGAGCGGATCTGGCTTCCCCAGGCGATATCCTTCACTTCGCCGCGGATGCCGGCAAGCTTTGCCTGCTCCTCCTCCATTCTCTTCATGTACAGCTTGGCCTTGAGCATCTGCATTGCCTTGTCCTTGTTCTGGAACTGGGAGCGCTCATTCTGGCAGGTCACGACGATTCCGGAAGGGAAGTGCGTGATACGGATCGCCGAGGAAGTCTTGTTGATATGCTGTCCGCCGGCGCCGCTGCTTCGGTATGTATCAATGCGGATATCGTCAGGATTAATGACAATATCAATATCCTTCTCGATGTCGGGCATGACATCGCAGGAGACAAAGGAGGTCTGTCTCTTTCCCTGCGCGTTGAAGGGAGAGATTCGGACAAGTCTGTGCACGCCTCTCTCTGACTTGAGATATCCGTAAGCGTTTGTTCCGTTGATCTGGAAATCCACGGACTTGATGCCCGCTTCGTCGCCGTCCACAAAGTTCATGACGTCAACCGTAAATCCCTTTCGGTCCGCCCAGCGCGTATACATTCTGTAGAGCATTGAACACCAGTCGCAGCTCTCTGTGCCGCCTGCTCCGGCGTTAAGGCTGACGATGGCGTTGGAATCGTCATACTCGCCGGTGAGAAGGGTGGACAGCCTCATATCCTCGAGTTTCTCCTTGAAAGCGTCCAGATCCTCTCTGATCGTTTCGATCACGGAGCGGTCGTCCTCTTCATTTCCCATCTCAATGAGCATCATCATGTCCTCGTAAGAGGTGCTGAGCTGATCGGCATCCTCCACCAGGGTCTGCAGATCCTTGAGCTGTTTCATTTTTTTGTTGGCAGTATCCGCGTCGTTCCAGAAGTCCGGCGCTTCAGACTCCCTTGAGAGTTCTTCGATCCTCTGCTTCTTGTAATCCAGGTCCAGTGAATCCCTGACTTCCTCAAGTGGCGTCTCATACTGCTGCAGTTCGAGCTTCATCTGGTCTAATTCGATCATTCGATGTAAATCTCCTTATATATATTGACGGCTTTTATCACTATTTACGTCCGCAGCAGTTCTTATATTTTTTGCCGCTTCCGCAGGGGCAGGGATCATTGGGATAGATCTTCTTCTCGACCCTTCTCTTAGGATCCTTGGCCGTTGTCTCATCCTTGTTGGTTCCGGTCACCTTGGCGACCTCTTCTCTCTCAACCTTCTGCTCAACCTTGACATGGAAGAGAACGCGCACCGTCTCCTCCATAATATTGTGATTCATCTCGTTGAACATGTCGTAGCCGGCGATCTTGTATTCCACCAGCGGATCATGCTGTCCGAGGGCCTGAAGACCGATGCTCTGGCGAAGCTGGTCCATATCGTCGATATGGTCCATCCATTTTCTGTCGACGACTTTGAGCAGCACCACGCGCTCCAGTTCTCTTACGGCTTCCTCATCCGGGAACTCGGATTCCTTGCTCTCATAGAGTTCAAGCGCCTCTTCCTTTAGCTGCTGCTTCAGTCCGTTCTTGGTGCGCTCCTTGATCCTTCCTCTGTTTATGACCTTGAAGGGGATCGTGGGCAGGAGCAGCTCATTGAGCTCTGTGAGATTCCACTCGTCGCTGTCCTGGTCCTCGGAAATACTGATATCCACCGCTCTCTCAACGACCTCGGCGATCATATTAAGGATCGAATCCCTCATGCTCTCGCCGTCAAGGACCTGTCGGCGCTGTTTGTACATGATCTCTCTCTGCTCGTTCATGACCTGGTCGTAATCCAGCAGGTTCTTACGAATGCCGAAGTTGTTGGCCTCGATCTTCTTCTGTGCGCCTTCAACAGCCTTAGTAAGGGACTTGTGGGAGATCTCCTCGCCCTCCGGGATCTTGAGCGCGTTAAACATTGCGATCATCCTGTCGGAACCGAACAGGCGCATCAGATCATCTTCAAGGGAGATATAGAAACGGGATTCACCGGGATCTCCCTGTCGTCCGCTTCGTCCGCGCAGCTGATTGTCGATACGTCTGGATTCATGTCTCTCCGTGCCGATGATCTTAAGTCCGCCGGCAGCTTTCGCTTCTTCGTCGAGCTTGATATCCGTACCACGGCCCGCCATATTCGTCGCGATCGTGACAGCGCCATGCTGACCGGCCTGGGCGACGATCTCAGCTTCCATCTCGTGGAACTTGGCGTTCAATACATTGTGCTGGATCCCCTCTCTGCGAAGCATCTTGGAGACATCCTCGGAGACCTGGATCGTGATCGTGCCGACGAGGACAGGCTGGCCCTTTTCATGCGCTTCCTTAACAGCCTCAACGACCGCCTTATACTTCTCTTTCTTGGTCTTGTAGACCGCGTCCTGATGGTCCACACGGATCACAGGCTTATTTGTGGGGATCTCAATAACGTCCATACCGTAGATCTCGCGGAATTCGCGCTCTTCGGTGAGGGCAGTACCGGTCATGCCGCACTTCTTGTCGAATTTATTGAAGAAGTTCTGGAATGTGATCGTAGCGAGCGTCTTGCTCTCTTTTTTGACCTTTACGTTTTCCTTTGCTTCGATCGCCTGGTGCAGTCCGTCGCTGTAGCGTCTTCCCGGCATTACGCGGCCTGTAAACTCATCTACGATCAGAACCTGGTCGTCCTTTACGATATAGTCGTGATCCCTGTGCATCAGGTTGTTCGCTCTCAGAGCGAGAATGATGCAGTGCTGGATCTCGAGGTTCTCCGGATCCGCGAGGTTGGGAATGTGGAAGAATTTCTCAACCTTGGAGACGCCCTCTGCCGTCAGATTTACCACCTTATCCTTCTCATTGACGATAAAGTCTCCGGTCTCCTCTCTCTCGACGCCCATGATCGCGTCGATCTTGGACAGATCCTCCATATCTTCGCCGCGCTTCATCTGCTTTGCCAAAATATCGCAGGCCTCATAGATCTTGGTGGACTTGCCGCTCTGTCCGGAAATGATAAGAGGCGTGCGCGCCTCGTCGATCAGGACCGAGTCTACCTCGTCGATGATGGCGTAATGGAGTTCCCGAAGAACAAGGTTCTTCTTATAGATCGCCATGTTATCACGCAGGTAGTCAAAACCGAGTTCGTTATTGGTGACATAGGTGATATCGCAGCCGTAAGCCTGCTGCCTCTCCTCGCTGCTCATGCTGTTAAGAACAACGCCTACGGTTAGTCCCATAAACTGGTAGACCTGTCCCATCCATTCCGCGTCACGCTTAGCCAGATAGTCGTTGACTGTGACTACGTGTACGCCTCTGCCTTCCAAAGCGTTTAAGTACGCAGGCATAGTCGCCACCAGTGTCTTACCTTCACCGGTGCGCATCTCCGCGATACGGCCCTGGTGAAGGATAATGCCGCCGATCAGCTGCACGCGGAAAGGCTCCATTCCCAGTGACCTTCTCGCGCCTTCCCTGACTGCCGCATAGGCCTCGGGAAGAAGATCATCCAGTGTCTCCCCTTCCGCGAGTCTCTTTTTAAATTCATCTGTTTTGCCCCGGAGCTGCTCGTCGCTCAGTTCCTGCATCTGGGGCCGCAGTTCTTCGATCTTTTTAACGAGAGGCTCGATCCTCTTGAGTTCTCTCTGGCTGTGTGTGCCGAATAACATATCTGTAATCTTGGACATATTTATACTCCTGATATTTATCTGATGCGCATATTCTTTGAAATGATATCATAAATCATTTCAATACGCTATTCTTTCTCATCATTATTCACAGAGATTCCACAAGCGGCTTCAGCGTGCCTGCGTACCGAGCACTTTGTATAAAAGCCTGTAAAGTTCTGACGCCTCCTCAGGTTCGAGATTAACACAGCTCGACATGGATTCGGGAATGCTGAGCGCCTCTTCGCGAAGCTTCCAGCCCTTCTCAGTCACAGTCACGATCAGATTCCTTTCATCTTCTTTCGAGCGCTTTCTCTCAAGATATCCCTTGCTCTCCAGTTTCTTGAGAACCGGCGTCAACGTTCCGGAATCGAGAAAAAGCACAAGACCCAGTTCCCGCACGTTCATACTCTCATTTTCCCATAGCGCCATCATAGTAATGTACTGCGTATAAGTAAGATCAAACTTGTCAAGAAACGGCTTGTATTTCCTTATTATTTCTTTAGAACAGGCGTAAAGCGGAAAGCACAGCTGGCTTTTCAGCTTCAGGCAGTCGTATTTGTCACCCATGGAAATGAACCCTCCACTGTTGTACATTTTTGTCGCATCATGCAATCGAATTTATCACAATTTAATAGCAATTGCAACTATCTCCGTTGTAGTTGCGATAAAAAAAGAGAGGCAGCGTGATTGAGGAGTAACCCCTCATCAGCTGCCTCGTCTTTATGATCTTCTAAGTTACTTAAGCGCGCCCTGGCTGTTGAAATAATACGTTCTTCCGTCGATCCACTGACGTCCGGTGGCCATTGCGCCGGAACTTGTCAGGTAATACCATTCATCGCCGTACCAGAGCCAGCCTATCCTCATGGATCCGTCTCCATTGAGATAGTACCAGGTTCCGTTTACTTTAACCCAGCTGGTCTTCATGGCTCCGCTGCTGTCCAGGTAATACCATTTGCCTCCGTCTTTGATCCAGCCGGTCTCCATGGCGCCGCTTCTGTTCATGAAATACCAGATACCTCCGACTTTGATCCAGCCGGTCTTCATAGCGCCGCTTCTATCCAGGTAATACCACTTGCCTCCGTCTTTAAGCCAGCCGGTCTTCATTCCTCCCCAGGACTGCAGGTAGTACCATTTTCCTCCTACCAATCTCCAGCCTGTGGCCATCACTCCGTTTCCTTCAAGATAATACCAGTCTCCTTTGTAAAGAAGCCAGCCTGTCTTGAGTTTGCCGTTATTGTAGTAGTACCACTTGCCGTTTTTCTTCTCCCAGCCCGTTTTACCACCGTATGCGGAAGTTACGGTTGTTTTTTTCACTGTATCGACAATTGTAGAAGCCGAAGTTGCTGAAGACTTACCGATAAAGACTCCACTGGAGTTAAAACCATATATCACGCCGTCAATACTGACGACACCGGTCACCATGACTCCGTTTGTGTCGAAGAAATATTTACGTCCGTCTATCGTCTGCCAGCCGTACTGCACGACGCCGTACTGATCAAGGTGATATTTCTGTCCTGATACAGTGATCCATCCGAATTTCTCGGCGCCATCGGTGCCAAAATAGTGCATCTTGCCTTTTATGCTGGCAAACCCTGTTGCCATTACGCAGTCAGAGGGATTGAAATAATACCATTTTCCTCCGATCTGCTGCCATTCCCGTACGCCGTAACCGTCGGAATTGAAGTAATACCATTTACCGCCTTCCAGCACCCAGCCGGTCTTCATTGCGCAGGAGGATTTGTCAAAATAGAAATAGTCGGCCCCGATCTTCTGAAGACCCTTTAAAGCGTATCCGCTGCTGTTAAAATAGTACCAGACATTGTCGATCTTCTTCCAGCAGCTCGTGAGGTAACCGCCGTCAGCATACTCATACCACCAGCCCACGCTGTTCTGCTTCCAGTAACCGCCCTCAGACGATGTGGATGGTGCGGTTCCCGATTTGCGCAGCTGAATCGTAGCAGCTTTACTGAAACTCCAGTTGTTCCATGCGGCGTGATAGAGATCCTTAGTATGGGAGTCCAGGATCGGAGTTCCGCTGTTGTTGCGGCCTACGCAGATCGTCGCGTGATCATATGTGCTGTCGCCGTTCCAGTCAAAATAGATCGGGTTGCCGGCGAGGAGGTTCCCGTTGTTCGCGCTCATGAATGAACCATACTGTTTAAAATGAGCGATCTGCTTCATGACATTGATCCACGCTACACTGTGCTTGTACCACGTGGAATCCTGGGGAAATCCTCCGTTATAGAGGCACTGGGACACAAAGTTGGCGCAGTCTCCGCCTCTTCCTTTGTAACTGTTATAAGAAGAATTATAGTTAATGCAGTACTTATCCGCGTAAGCAATAGCGTTGGCTACATTATAGTTGTAGGTTCTGGCTGCGGTCGCCGCCATCATTTCCTGTTCGCCGTTCTCTGAGATCACTCTGAGGGCGTCTGCGCTCTCGTTCTCAGCCTGAAGTGAATACTCGACTTCTTCCTGCATCCAGTCAAAGTTCTGATCTGTGTCTTCTACAGAAGCGATCTTCCAGCTTCCGCTGCGGTCACAGTCAAGTTTCAGGGAGAAATTATAGCCGTATGCAGCTGCACTTACTGCGGACATATCGTCAGAAGCATATCCGACTGTCATCCACTCGTAAATATCCAGGTTGGCTGAACCGCTTTCCACAGTGCACGCATTGACTTTGATCCTGGGAACCAATGTGCGGATCATATCCTCAGCGGGCATCACATAAGATGTATACTCCCCCTGTCTGTCCCATTCACTGATCACATCTTCCGAAAAGTCCAGGCTGTTTTCCTCAGAACCTGCAATATATCTGCTCTTGGCAGCTTCATAATATTTGAGGTAACCGATCAGATTATCCGCGTCCTCTCCTATTCCGGACTCTACTGCTGAGAAATCCGACTTCATCATCTCTGCTGACGCGATGATCTCTTCATCGGTAGCTGACATCGAATTATCGTACAGTTCCCGGATCGACTGATCAAAATTTCCCGCGCCTTCCGCCGCGCTTTCCGTGCGTTCTTCAGCAGCTCCGAGGTTGCTGAGAGCGGCTCTAGTATTCGCTTTTATCTCCGTCATTACTCCGGAGCCTGCGGGTGACATAAGCCCGACTACCATGCAGGATGTGAGAACTACAGCCAAAATTCTTTTCATAGTTAAACTCTCCCTTTAATATGTAACATTATTGTAATATATCAATCACATAAATGCAACATTTTAGGGGAGAGTTTTTAATTATTTGTTAATTTCATTTAATTATTGTTAATTCCAGGAGATTGATTTCGTCACATTCCCAGTTTCCGCATATCCTCCAGGATCTCCTCTTCCGTCATCGGGTACTCCTCGGATTCCTCAGACGGGTCCTCATTCCTGTCTTCTGCCTTCGCGTCAAGATACGGCGCAAATACCGGCAGCAGAAGCGTCGCCGCCAGCATTGCCTGAAGTCCGAATCCGCACAACACCCACAAAAAAGCGTAGAGCGGAAGCGATTGCAGATCTGAAAAGGTAAGGACAAAGGGAAAGATGTCAAAAAACAGGATCACCAGCGTTCTTAGCGGCTTTTTACAGAGAAAATAGACCGTGTTCCTTATCAGATTCGGCAGTGAATCCTCAAAGACAGTCATAACAGGGATCAGGTATAAATATAAAATGACCGCCGCAGCGCCAATAGCATACACGCCGATCTTCAGATAGCCCAGCGTCCCCCCGGCAGCATTGCAGATCCGGATATCCATGAGCAAAAACGCGATCAGGAGGACAAACAGGATCCAGGTGATCGTCGCCTGTTTGAAGTTCATTCTAAGGCCGGTCCAGAATTCCTTAAAGGGATTAACGACTCCGTCGTTCCTAAGAGTCCTGAACATAACATAATAAAGAGCTGAGAACCCGGCCCCGATCGTGAAAAAAGGAATGCTCAGAAGCACGAACATGATATTCGCGGCGATGATGATGCCCAGCTTCGTCATGAATCTTCCGAAGAAGCTGTCATTATCCAAAAAGCCTTGTACCATATTATTCATCTCTTCCTCCCAACACTACAGCAGTATCCGCCATATCGCCGCATAGATCACGATTTCCAGAATGATCGCCGCCAGGTAAGCGTACATTATCTTTCGCGGCGCGTCTCCGGCAGTTGCAATATGCACAGCACCGTTGTCTTCCAAATGATAGCGGATCCCTACCCTGCTTCCCACCTGATACTGCGCCGCCTGCTCACGCGGGACAACGACTTCGGAACTTCTCTCTTCTCCGCCGATCTCATAGGAAAGGAGAACGTCAAGGGCCGGCGGCTCTTTTCTGTTTGCAGGTTCATGATCCCTGATCTGTTTGACAACAGCCTGCGTCTCTTCTTTATAATTCTTTACGATCCGGTAATACTGAAGGAATCTGGCCGCTGTATAGATCAGTGCCCAGAAAACCAGCACCAGTGTTATATAGTAGAGCATGACGAAGCCCCCTCCTATTTGGTCCCCGGATCTTCAAAAAGAAAATCCAGAAACAGTTCAACCGATTCCACGTTTCCCGACAAGGCGCCGATTCCGAGCGCACAGGGTTCCGAATAGATTCCGTATTCGCTCACAAGCCGGCTGTCGCTGATATCTATGCAGACAGGCATTTCTTTCCCGCCATAATCCTCATTAAGCGGTACCGCATAGAGAAAACGGTCTCCATATTTTGCCCGGATCGAAGAACACTCCTCACTGTTAAGATCCAGCAGTCTCCCTGTCTTTCCAAGCGCTGTCAGGGAATCCCGTCCCATCACGATCGCATCCAGTGTCCCGCTGTCTGCGTACGCGACAAACGCCTCAAAATAACTGTTTCCGGTAACGCCTTTGAGATAGTCAAAATAGGAATCGGCGTTGAATCTCACCGCTTTTTCTGTCAGGTCAAAACCCGCGTATTCGACGTAGTCCTCCCAAAGCGGTGAGTGATCTCCGGCATCGGCATAGGTGTTCGCAAAGACCATAAAGCACCAGTAATCCCTCAGAGTTGTCGTATACTGACGAACAGCAAACGTCACAAACCAGATGCCAAAGACGATTCCTATGATCCAGAGCTTATAGTACTCCCAAATGTATCCGATCTTTTTTGATGTACCGGAAATCCCTGAAATCTTTTCTCTCTCCGTCTTCCACCACTTTGAAAGGCGGTCGTTTCTATCAGCCATGCGGGTTCCCCCATACTTAACAATAAACCGAAAAAAATGAGCTGCAGTACGCAGCTCATTATACACCAAAATAACAAAACTGTTCTTTACAGTTTTCCGCCGGAAGTTGCGATACCTTCGACGAACTGTTTCTGGAAGATGATATAGATCACGATCATCGGCACAACCGCGAGGACCGCGGCGGCCATCATCTGCGGATAGTTGCTTCCGTACTGTCCCTGAGCCTTTGCAAGGCCGGCTGCAAGTGTCGTAGTCTGTACGCTGGAGCAGACGATCATGGGCCACATAAGATCCTTGAACGCAAACAGAGCGGTGAAGATGCCGAGCGATACCATAGATGATCTTGTGAGCGGCATCATGATCAGCAGGAACTTCTGTCCGATGTTGCAGCCGTCAATGCCGGCCGCCTCCTCCAGATCCTTAGGAAGTCCCTGATATCCTGTCTTGAGCAGATAAGTACCGAAGGCAGTGACAATACCGGGGAAAACAAGTCCTGCTGTAGTATTGAGCCATCCCAGTGACGATACCATCAGGTACTGCGGGATGATGAAGATCGTGGAAGGGATCATCATCTGGATCAGGACGAGCGAGAACAGGAATTTCCTTCCCGGGAAGTTAAGTCTGCCGAAAGCGTAGCCCGCCATGGTAGCGGTCAGGCATGCGCAAAGGACTCGGAAAAAGATCATAAGCAGTGTGTTCTTATAAAGGAGCACAAAGTTGTAGCTTTTCCAGACTTCACCAAATG
The DNA here is from genome assembly GCA_902794825.1 of uncultured Lachnospiraceae bacterium. Classification (GTDB taxonomy): domain Bacteria; phylum Bacillota; class Clostridia; order Lachnospirales; family Lachnospiraceae; genus CAG-791. The sequence continues at coordinate 27,986 of CADBIU010000014.1, read as the reverse complement.
TCTCCCAATGCCACCCGTTGCTAGGGAAAATATAGAAGGGATCGACAGAAATAGCTTCCTGGTTGGTCTTGAGCGCAGTGAGGATCATCCACGCGAAGGGAACCAGCATGATAAAAGCCATAATGATCAGGATGACATAGACGATCGCTTTCCTGATTCTATCTTTTGTGCTTGCACTTTCCATGTAACATTCCCTCCTTTCTCAGTTATAGAATACGAAGCGCTTCTCAGCGCGCTGCATGATCACTGTGACGACCATGATGAAAGCCACAAGGATCATAACGATCGCTGCGCCGTAGCCCTTATTGCCCTGGTCGAATGTATACTTATAGAATACATATACTGTGGACTGTACCTTGGGCAGGGCCGCGTTGGTCTTGTCCATGACCATGAACATAAGGTCGAAGATCGTCAGTGCGCCGATGACACGGGTCTGCACTATAAAGAACGTGGTCGGGCTCAGAAGCGGAACGGTGATGTTAAAGAATTGGTTGATTCCGGTCGCGCCGTCGATCGAAGCCGCTTCGTAGTAGTCCCCCGGGATCTCTTTCAGACCGGAAATAAAAAGGACCATGTTGTAGCCGATGATCGACCATACGCCGATCACGCCGACTGAGATCCACGCGATCTTGGGATCTGATATCCACGCTATATTCGTATGAAGGATATTGTTGAACAGGCCGAACTGCTGATTGTAAAGCCACTTCCAAACCATTGCGACAGCCGCAGGCGCGCAGACCATCGGGAGGAAGAAGATCGTTCTGAATATAGAAACTCCTTTAATTTTGCCGTTCAGAAAAACTGCAAGAAGCAGAGCGATCACTACACCTAAAGGAACTTCGATGATGGCGTATTTGACCGTATTGATCAGCGACTGCCAGATCTCCGGATCCGCAAATGCCTTTGAATAATTGGCGAGTCCGACAAAAGTGTTGCCCTTTCCGAAATCGCCTGTCTTACAGAAAGACTGGTAAACTGTATTGACGGCCGGATAGAAGTTCAGAACGATCAGTCCGATCATGGTAGGCGCCACAAAGGCTAATCCCCAAATTGCCTCGTTCTTTTCTCTGGGCGTCATCTTTTTCTTTTCCTTCATGCATTGCCCCCTTTCATGAAGAAGATTTATCAGCGGACTGCCGCTTTACAGCGGCAGTCCGCAGTATCACACAGTTAGCGATTCGTAAAACTTACTGCTGTTCTTCTGCGATGCAGTCACGGATCAGCTTTGCGACTTTGTCGCATGCGTCAGACATAGCCTGAGGATTCTCAGGAGCCTGCCATGCATCGAGGAAATAACCAGCCTGCTTCATAGGTGTCTGCCACTTACCGGAATTACGTGTACCGGGACGTGCAAACAGAGTTCCGTTCTCTTCAACCTTTGTAAACGCGGATACATCCATGCCTTCAAAAGCGTTAGCGAAGTCCTCGGAGATTCCGGGGATACCTGCCATGGTAACGCCGAGCTGAGCCTGTTTGATCTGTGCGTCCTTGGAGCAGAGATACTCGATCAGGCTTGCCGCCGCATCGGGATTAGCTGTGTTCGCTGCTGCTGCCCAGCCAAGTCCGTTGTAGCAGCTCCACCTCTCATCCTTCTGGCAGGCGCCGTCGCCGTTCCTGTCGAAGTAAGGGATTTCTGCCCATGCATAATCCTTGCTGTTTTCAGCTGTGTAGAAAGAGTTGATCATCCAGGAGCCCTGTGTGATCATGGCGACCTTGCCGGACTGGAACAGGGAATCCGTACCGGACTCAGCTACGATCGCCTGCGGTGTTGCGACAGTGAGCATCAGGCGGACCTGCTCCATAGCAGCCTTGGATTCAGCAGAATCAAGAGCTGTATCCGTCTTCTCTGTATTTACAACATTTCCGCCGTAAGAATAGATATAGTTGTACCAGCCGTCCTGGTCGTTCGACGTATTGAGAGCGTAGCCGTAGACATCAGCTGCGGTTCCCTCTGTGATCGCTTTCGCGGCTTCATACATATCCTGATAGCTCCACTCATCGGTCGGATACGCAACACCCGCCTCGTCAAAGAGTGCCTTGTTGTAAAGGAGCGCGATGGTGTCGTGATCCTTAGGCAGAGCGAAGATCTTGCCATCGCTGCGTGTATAGATTGCTGCGATGTCAGGATAATAGATGCTCATATCAACGCCGTCTTTTGCAATGTAATCCGTCAGATCCAGCAGGATATCATTTTCCATATAGATCTGCGAATAGTCAGAATGCATCCAGAATACGTCCGCGAGCTGTCCGCCGGAAGCGCCTGCTTCGAGCAGTGTCCAGTAGTTGTCCCAGTCAATGACTTCGACTTTTACTTCGGGATTTCCCAGAGCTGTCCAGTCCGCGTCCCAGATGTTGATGGTCAGCGCGCCGGATGAAGCTGATCCTGCATCCGCAGAACCGGAACCTGAGCTGGTGCTTGCACCGGAGCCGCCGCCGCAAGCTGCGATAGAAAGAGCCATAACTCCTGCCAGCGCAAGTGCCATTACCTTTTTCATTTTCATAAGTTACCCTCCTTTTTGTAATCAGTCTGCGAACAGACTATTTCATGATTGATTAGAGTTTATATGTAACAGCAGGGACAGAACATGGACTAATGTAGCATATTCATAGAAATATGTATTTTGGGCCGAAGTATCGACAATTCTATAAACATATTGCCGACTTTGATGCCTTCACAGCCTCAAATAGCCATCAAATACCACAAAAACAGCGCCATTTCTTTGTGATATTTGTTATTCCCGCTGCTCACTCTTCACTATAGTTCTTATTGTGAATCAGTCTGTAATCGCTCGGGTTTTGTCCGAATCTGGACTTAAAGACTTTTGAGAATGCCAGTGCGTCATCATATCCGCATTCAGCGGAGATTGAACGGATCGGGTCATTTGATCTGGTCAGAAGATCAGCCGCTCTTCGCATTCTTATGGTGATAAGGTATTCCTGTGGAGACATTCCCGTCTCCTGCCTGACCAGCTTTACAAGATAACTTCTTGAAATACCGATGTGCCTGGCCAGTTCCTGGATCTTTATTTTTTCCGAGAAATGATTATTGATGTACCGGACCGCATACTCGGAATAAGAAAAATCTGTCAGTCCTGACGAGCTTCCTGCCTGCTTCGCTCTCTCCCTGATCATTTCGGACAGAATTTCCATCATTTCCGCGTTTCTATGCAGCTGCCCATCCAAAGTGAGCGATAAAGATCCCAGCATCTCCATGATTTTCTTTTCTACCCTTGCTCCGTCGGCGAAAGAAAGAACCGGCGTCTGGGAAGTAAAGCCGATGCTCTCCACTATTTTTCGCGCCGAACTGCCCTGAAATCCAAACCAGCAGTAATACCATGGATCCTCTTTGTCCGCATAGTAAGTAGTCACTTCACCGGGGAACAGTATGAACATCTGCCCTTTCCCGATCATCCATCTTTTCCCGCCGTAATCAAGCATTCCTTTGCCGTCGATCACCACATGGATCACATAGTTGAGTCTGACTCGGGGACCGTAACTGTGTCTTGGAAGACAGTGCTCATACCCAAAAAAATCAAGTGACACAGAAGTATCGATGCCCGATTTTCCAATGTCTTCTGCGAAAAAACCGCAGTTTTCTACAATTTCGGCTTTCCTTTGCTCTTTCAACCTTTTTACCCCTCAGTCTCCTTCCTAATATACTGTTTTCCCTCTGTACAGCTATTGTAATATACCATTTTACGACTTATAATAGCATTATAGTACTGTATTTATATCATTTTGCCGTTTTTATCCGAATTGTCACATATCGAATTGCAAAAAGGTATATCCGGGAAAGCGAGGGGGTTTTATGGCACAGGATTTTTCAGTGTTTCCGAGTATGAATTTTGTAGATCTGGGTCTGTATCAGTTTGGAAGAGAATATTGCGAGCCGGCTCATTCTTATGGTCCTGCCATCCGCAATCACTACCTGTTCCACTATATTCTTAGCGGTAAGGGTACTTTTATGTGGCAGGACGGGAAGCGGCGTGAAAACAAAGCAGTTCTCAAAGCCGGGCAGGGATTTCTCATCTCCCCCGGGCAGATCACAACATATGTTGCCGATGACCGTATCCCCTGGGAATACTGCTGGCTGGAATTTGACGGCATCAGAGCCAAAGGGGCCCTGGAGATCACCGGTCTCTCCGTCAACCACCCGGTCTACAATCCCGTTCACGGCGAATTTGAGACGAAAATGCGCGACGAGATGCTCTACATCGTTCGCAACAAAAAAGAGGCGCCGCTCCATTTGATCGGACACCTCTATATCTTTATTGATGCTCTTACAAGATCTGTCAGCGATTACAAACCTGCCGCCGGCAGAGTGAAAGACTTTTATATCAAAGAAGCTCTTGCCTATATTGAAAACCATTACATGGAAGAGGTCACAGTGGAAGATATCGCGGAAAGCTCAGGTCTCAACCGCAGTTACTTCGGCAAGATCTTCAAGGAAACCGTCGGAAAATCCCCTCAGGAATTTCTCATCAGTTACCGCATGATCAAGGCGGCGGAACTCCTGAAACTGACACGTTATCCCATAAACGAGATTGGAAACGCTGTCGGATATCCCAATCAGCTCCACTTCTCACGCGCCTTTAAAAGTATATACGGCGTCTCTCCCAGAAACTGGAGAAAGGATAATTCCGTCTTAAAAAGCTCAGACGCGCAGGACTGACCTGACCCTCTTATTTCATACTCTTTCAAGGCAGATCTGCACTGCCCCGTAGTCACCAAATTCGATCGGCATCGGCATTCCTGTCTCCATAAGACCATCCGCAGGGTATTCTTTGCCGGTCTCCTTGTCGCGATAGATAGAGCCGGGCTTAAGACCGCACATGCGGATATATGTGACATGTCTGTTTCCATGGATCTGAAGGCTCACGTAGTTTATGAGAGCTTCGCTCTGATCCTCTGAGACAAAGGCCCATGCGGCGGACTCTCCTTCAAAGGGGCTGCTCAGCCGGTAATACTTGCCGTTATAGATCAGATGAGCCAGTTCGTTTCTTTTCGCGATCTGCCGTCTGATCTCTTTTTTGTCCTCTTCGGAGAGTTTCTCGGGATTAAGTTCGTATCCGAAAGTTCCGGACATCGCGACGATCCCTCTTGTGTTCAGGGGCGTCACTCTTCCATTCTGCTCATTGGGGCTCACCGAGACATGGGCGCCCATGCAGCCGGCAGGATAGCCGAATGAAGTGCCGTACTGAATCAGAAGCCGGTCGATCGGATCTGTGTTGTCGCTGCACCAGATCTGAGGAGTATAATACAGCATACCGGCATCAAAGCGTCCGCCGCCTCCGCTGCAGCCCTCGATCAGCATATTGGGGTATCTTTCGTTCAGTTTCTCCAGGAATTCATAGAGCCCCAGAATATAGTCGTAAAGGACCTTTCCCTGATCAGACGCCGTGTGGGAATATACATCTGTTATAACCCTGTTGTAATCCCACTTGAGATAATCTACAGGCCCATGATCCAGAACCTTGCAGATACTCTCGAATATATGATCCACAACCTCTTTGCGGGAAAAGTCGAGGACCAGCTGGTTTCTGCCAAGAACAGGTTTCCTTCCGGGGATGGTCATTGCCCAGTCGGGATGCTCTCTGTAAAGGTCGCTGTCTTCATTGATCATCTCAGGTTCTACCCAGAGCCCGAATTTGAGCCCTTTTTTGTGAACCCAGTAGACAAGTTCCTTCATCTCTCCGCCGAGCTTTTCTTCATTGACGTACCAGTCGCCCAGTCCGGAATTGTCATCATCGCGCTTTCCAAACCAGCCGTCGTCCAGGACAACCATATCCATACCCAGGGTCTTTGCCTGTTCCGCAAGCGCCAGGATATCAGCGCCGTCAAAATCCATATAAAAAGCTTCCCAGCTGTTGATAAGCACAGGGCGGACCTGGTCTCTCCACTTTCCGCGGCAGATATGCCTGCGGATGCACTCCTGCAGGTTGTTGGAGAGCTTTGCGAGTCCTTCTCCGGAATAACTCATGATCACTTCGGGAGCTGTGAAGGATTCGCCGGGCGCAAGGGGATAGGAGAATTTCTCCTGCATCAGGCCGAGCTGCATTCTGGTCTGTCCGACCTGGTCCATGCCCGCGCAGCCGCTGAACCCGCCGCTGTATACAAACTGCATGGAATAACAGCTTCCCGCGGTTTCGGTCGTATCTCTGCCGGCCAGGATCATCATGGGATTATAATGATGAGAGGACATTCCTCTCCTGCTTCCGATCCACTGCTCCATATGCGCCACAGGCGTTCTCTGGAAGTTCCTCTCCAGGCAGTGGCGTCCGTAAAATGTGATCAGGTCAAAATCTCCGCTGACAAAATCCAGATTCGCGCTCATTACCTTCTCCAGCCGGAGCTCAGCCCCGGAAGTGTTGCGGATCACCGCGCTTCTGGTGATGATATCGAGCTCCGGAAGAACGCCGTACAGAAGCGTTACTTCCACAAGACCTGCTGTGTCCTTAAGCATGATCTCAAGCGTCTGCGCCTCGTTTTTCTCTGCGTAGACAGCAGGCAGCCCTTTAAGGGAGTATTTTCCATCCAGTATTCTGTATCCTGAAAATCTCAGGTCACATCCTGTGATCCCGTTGCCGTACTCCACGGTAAAAGCCGTGCTCCTCATATCGCCTGTTCCCGATACAGGGAATTCCTGCGGAAGAAGATCCAGAGAATAAGTGCGGTCTCTGCCGCAGTCATATATATTGGAGGCAAATCCTCTGTCCGCGTACGTAAGCAGGTACTCCATGGAGCCCTCGGTCCTTCTCCCGTAGTAAAGATGAAGGAGCGCGCTGTACTTGTCCGCCTTCATCTGATATGTCGAGTTAGCAGTATGTATTGTAAAAAGTCTTCCGTTCTCCGAAACTGTAACCGCCATTGTATCTCCTTTCGCTATATGTATATAAACTATTCGCTTTATTATCAGCCATTATAATTATATATGATAAATCTCAGCAATAGCAGTTTTGCATGCTTTTATATCTTTGTTCTTTATTATCTGCCATTTCTTGCAGAATATAGCATTTTGATATATTCAGCATTCGGGACCTGAGGGTGCAGAATAAGAAAGCAAAAAGAACTGCCCGAAGGCAGTTCTCTCAATTTGCTTATTGTTTCTCGTCAAAATATCTCTTGATCGTCCTGTCCACTGCCTGCAGCATAAAAAACATGATCGCTGTATCGATCGGCAGCATGACCGCGTTGGAAATCACTCTTCCGGGAAGAATAGCCAGGAAAGCCTTCCCATACAGCATATTAAGCCACAAGGTGTTGAGCAGAATATTGACAGCGATTTTCACCAGAAGCTGCGACGCGAATACGCGGGGCAGGGTGACCTTCTTTTTATACAGAAACGCGCCGTAAATGATCCCTCCGAGAGCTGCGCTTACTGTAAATCCGGGGAAGAAAGCGCCGTCCGGCTTGATAAGGTATTTGATCACATCGAGCGCAGCGCCGAAGATCCCACCCACGGCCGGTCCGAACAGATAAGCCACCACCTGGTTCGGAATACCGGAGAAACCGATTCTGATATACGGTCCCACGTTGATCGACGCAACCATATTGAGCACCATGGCAAGCGCGCACATCATTCCGCAGAACGCGACTACATTGATACGTTTAAACTCTCCCAGAGACCGCAGCCAAAGGGAACCTGACATGAATCTTTCATTCTCAGCCATAATAAAACCTCCTTACACAGCCGAAATGATCCATGCTACATAAGGAGATCCCATCTCACATTCTATGCAGCAGCGGGATGCGGGCCGTGCACCGCAAGCCGGAGATATTCTCCCGGGCCTTTCGTCCGGATGACAACTCCCTGTCCACCCGGCACTTTACGCGCACAGTCCTACTCTGCCTACAAATTCATATTACCATATCTGTTTCCAAAAGGTTCTGTCAAAACCGCCAAACTTAAAAGGGAATGTGCTAATATATTTGTAAAAATCATCGCCTTTTTGGCGAAGCGGAGGCAGTCATGTTTCACATTATAGTAAATCCGTCAAGCAGCTCGGGACGCGGCAAGAGTAAATGGGATAAAGTGGAGACGCGCTTCAAGCAGAGCGGCGTCCCCTATAAGGTTCATTTTTCATCCGCCGACAACACCATTGAAAAGATCTGCGGGGAGCTCACTTCCCGGGGCGAAGAATGCAGCCTTGTCGTTCTTGGCGGAGACGGCACGATGAACGCCGTCGTCAACGGCATTAAAGATTTTGAACACACAAAAGTCGGTTTCATACAGACAGGCTCGGGCAACGATCTGATCAAAGGGCTGGGAGTTAAAAAGAACAGGGAAGAACTCGTGGACTCCATTCTCAGAGGAAAGACCGTCCGCGTCTGCGACATAGGCAGGGTTACCTATCACAATCAGTCCTCTCTGCTGGATCCTTTCACCCACAAACCTTTAAAACGGGCTCCGGGCAGCGCGGACAGCCATACCTCTTCTCCTGCGTCAGGCAAAGTACGTCTTTTTAATATCAGTGCCGGAATCGGATTTGACGCCGCCGTATGCCAGAGAGCTGACAGCTCCGGTCTCAAGACCATTCTCAACAGTATACGTATGGGCAAACTGGTCTATATCTCTGAGGCGGTCCACATGATCCTGGCAAGTCCCATGACAGGAATGAAGATCACCTGCGACGGGCGGGAATCTTTCAGACCCCGCGCTCTGTTTGCCGTTGTCATGAACACTTGCTATGAAGGCGGAGGCTTTAAGTTCTGTCCCGACGCAGTTAACAACGACGGCATACTCGGCCTCTTTGGAGCCGGAGACCTAAACCGCATGAATTTTTTCAGGATCTTCCCAACTGCATACAACGGCAACCATCTTCGCTTCAAGGGACTCTTCTCAGATAAGGGAAAGAGCATCACGATACGGAGCGCCATTCCGCTCTGGGTTCATACAGACGGAGAAGTCATATGCAAATCCAGTGAGATCACAATCGATGTGTTTCCTCACAAACTGCAGCTGTTTATTTAAAATAAAAACGCGCGGGAGCCGCTCTCCCGCGCGTTTGTTTCTTACTGTTCTTCTTCCTCGTCTCCGGCGATGTCAAGCAGTTCTTCATATCGGCTCAGCGCAACTTTCCTGAATGTCTCAAGGGCGTCGATCTCAGAAACTCTGCCGGCAAAATAGTCCTGCATGGTAACCTGAAAACCGGTATCCAGATCATCGTCATAGGTCGTAGTGTGCATCTTGCTGAGGAGTTTTGCGGATTCCACATAGACCGGGATCGGATTCTGTCCTCCCAGTACTTCCGCCTTATAGTCGCTCTGTGCCAGTTCCGTCATTCCGCTGACAGTATTTGTAAATTCGCGGATGTCCTTCGTGATCTTCTTCATGACCTCCGGATCGCAGGTAAGAGTCTTCATGATCGAACGGGCAAGCTCAATGTTTCCGCAGTCTTTCGACGCAATGATCCACTGTCCGCCGTAATGGCTGGGCTCAGGACCTCTGCAAACCGCATAGTCTCCTGAAGCGCTCTGCGCATCGTCCTCCCCGCCTTCCGCCTTGGTCTGAAGTGTGTAATGAATTCCCCAACTAGAGTAGAAGAAACCAAAAACCTTTCCGTCACCTGTATGGTCCGCTCTCCATTCGTCACTCCACTGCTCTGTCCCGTGCGTGTATCCCTTTTCAGCGAACTCCCGAGTCTGTACCGCCCAGTCTTCGAGATGCGGATCTATATTGAGCGCCCCGTTTTCCACCCATGCACTTGTCACATTGTCTGCGTAAACGCGATAAGCGTCTTCGTATCCGGAAAGCATATAATATCCGGCTTCCTTTACAGCTTCCGCTGTATCGGCAAATGCTTCCCAGTCCGCAACTGCTTCCTGGACCTTTTCAGGGTCATCGGTTCCCAGTACCTCTCTTGCGATCGATCTGCGGTAGGCAAAGACACCGGGCGCAGCCTGCCAGGACACTGCTTTCAATTTCCCGTCTGCATCTGTCGCCATCTGCTGTGTATAGAGAAACTGATCTGAAAGATCCTCCTGCGTCAGTCCCACTTCGCCGATGACATCCATGGAAGCAGCAGATTCAACGTAGTCCCTCAGGTAAGTCTCTTCGACTACAAACAGATCAACTCCTTCATCCTGATCCGTCCCGGATTCAAGTTTTTCATCGAGCACATCCCTGTATTCCGAAGCATCCGTGTAGATATGCCACACGACCGGCACATCCCCGATCATACCGCTGTTCTCCCCTGCCGCCTCATACCCGGGGTAAAAATCCTGAACCCGGTTTTTAAAGTCTTCTCCTATGCTGTAAATATTGAAAGCTTTCACTTCAGGAGTCTCTTCGGCTTCCGCTTCCGAACCGGAAGAGGTATCGGCAGCAGAACTCTGCGCGGCACCTGTTTCAGTGGCTTCTGTACCGGCGGTTTGATCACCGGATCCGGATGATCCGCATCCCTCTGCCAGGCTCATCAACAATACTACCGTCAGCATCACAGCGATATACTTCTTCATGGGCCTTTCCTCCTCACTTTTTTTATCAGTCCTCTATATCCAGTTCCGGATATCTGTCCCTTACTCTCAGATAGAACAGATCCATCGCTTCATCCCGATCCAGCTCGCCGGTAAAGGATTTGATCATATTGTTCCTGTACGTGTCGCCCATCCACCGGTCATAATTGCCCGCGGGCAGACAGTTAAGCCTTGATGCAGCCTCATAATAAACTTCAAACGGGTTCTGGCCTCCAAGGAAGGAGTCCGTCTTATTCTCGCCTGCCAGTCTCCTCATTCCGGAAACAGTATTGGTGAAAATCTCCTCATTCTGCGCGATCTTGTAGAGCATTGTGCTGTTGCAGGTGAGGTTCTCCATGATCTCCCTGTCCAGGAGCAGGTTGTCGGTACTGGGCGCGGCCAAAATCCAGACGCCACCCGTGCAGTAGGACTGAGGACCGCAGCAGACCGCGTAATCACCGTAAATACCGTTTCCTTCTTCCGGCGCCATGTTGGCGTCCGCGAGAGAATATGCCGCCATTCTTGAATCAATATCGTTTATCGCCCTGAAAAAGCAGAACACCTTTCCCGCAGGGCCCTGGTCAGCCAGCCATTCCTTCTCGCCGATCTGCGTCTTATTGTGATAAGCATTGGCTGTGAAAGAAGCCATCATGTCTCTCCACTGAACCATAGCATCGGGAATGACCATTTTCCCGTCATTCTCCCAGTGCCTGTCAGCAGTAAACCGGTAAGGCGCGAAAGTATCGTAATACCCCGAGACCATGAAGTATTCCTTCTTCTTCATCTCCGCGGCAGCCGCCTGAAATTTCGTCCAATCTGCCAGTTCTTTCTGAACCGCGTTGGGATCATCTGTACCAAAAACATCCCTTGCGATCGATCTGCGGTATACGCAGACTCCGGGTGAGGCCTGCCATGTCACCGCTTTGAGGACGCCCATGTCTGTAGACGCCATCTGCTGCGTGAAAGGAAACTGATCTTCCAGTTCCTCGTCCGTAAGTCCCACTTTTTCTCTGACGTCCAGGGAATAGTCGCTGTTGACATAAATAGCAAGGTCCTCTTCGGGCGCCAGATAGAGGTCAACTCTCTCATCCGCGCCGAGATACTCTGCTGTGAGGAGCTTCTCCGCGACCAGTTCCATGTACTTGCCCTCTTCCTGCGGCAGTATCCAGTTCACTGTGACGTCTCCGATCCTTCCTTTCCTGTCCCCGATATCCTCATAGCCGGGATAGTACATGATAAACAGGGATTCCAGGGACTCGTCCCAGCAGTAAATATTGAGGTTCTTGCCCTCACTCATTCTGCGCAGTTCTTCTACAGAGAGCTGCTCGGCCGGTTCCTGTTCCTGCGCGGTCTCGGCTGCTCCTGTGGCGCCTGCAGATGCCGGTTCCCCTGACGCGGAGTCTTCACTATGTCTCCAGCCGCTCGTAATATATGGAATTTCAATGTTGTGCTCCTGCAGCAGGTCCGTTACAGCAGCACATCCGGTGCAGCTGGCTGCAAGAATCGCCGCTATGGCGGACACAGTTATCATTTTGATCTTTTCGTTCATTAACGTTCCTCTTCAAGTTCAAGGTTTATATCTGAGTATTGTACCACAGTTTTGCAACATGCAAAACGGCGCATCCGAAAGTCGGATGCGCCGTCTGTCAGTTTTCTTTATTTTGCAGACAACTGCGTTGTATAAAAGCCTGTCGCTTTAAACTCTTCGCGATCACTCCTTGACGCCGCCTGCCGTGACTCCGCCGACGATGTACTTGGAAAGCAGAAGGTAAACAACGATTACCGGGAAGATCGCGAATGCGATCATTGCGTAAACCTGGCCCATATCGAAGGTCTTCCAGTCGGAGTTACGAAGTTCCGCAAGCAGGATGGGAAGTGTCTTCTTCATCTTGCTGCTGATGATCAGGTTCGGAGTGAAGTAGTTATTCCAGCTCGCGACAAATGTGAAGATCGCCTGTACCGCGATCGCGGGCTTCATCAGAGGAAGCACGATGGAGTTGAATATCTTGATCTCACTGGCGCCGTCAATTCTTGCGGCCTCGATCAGAGATCCGGGAAGGTTGGACTCCATATACTGCTTCATGTAGAAGAAGGTTACGGGAGCCGCGATAGCCGGGATGATCAGCGGAACATAAGTGTCTGTGAGTTTCAGTCTTCCCATCAACCGGATGAATCCGAGTGCGCTTACCTGTGTCGGGATCATCATGATGGCAAGGATAAATGTAAAGATCGCTTTTTTGCCCTTGAAATCATATGCGTGGATGCCGTAAGCAGTCATGGTTGAGAAGTAAACACACAGGACTGCGCTGCAGGCCGCGATGATCAGGGAGTTGATCATACCCCTTACAACAGGCGTCGAGCCTTTAAAGAGGTTCGTCATGTTTCTGACCAGGTAGGTGCTGGGGAACGGCGTAAAGCCGGACTTCAACTGGTTGTTGGAACGCGTCGCGTTGATAAACAGCACGTAAAACCAGATCAGGCAAAGGAAGGAAAGAATGATCAGCACGATATAGGCAAGTGCTCTTCTCGCATGTACAGAATTTGTCTGTTTATTAGCTTTGCTTTCGCTCATTGCATTCTCCTCCTTACTTTTTCTCGTTTGTGGCGGAAACTCTGAATACGATCATACTCAGGATTCCGGTGATGATCAGCAGGATTACGGAAAGCGCGCCGGCCATGCCGTAGTTCTTACTGAACAGGTGCTTGTTCAAATACATGATCAGGGTCATGGAGGACCTCATCGGATCGCCCTTGCCGTTGGTCAGGATCTGAGGAACATCGAACATCTGCAGACCGCCGATCAGGGATGTGATCATAACATAGATCAGGATCGGGCGGAGCAGGGGAAGTGTGATCTGGAAGAAGATCTGTCTGGCAGTAGCGCCGTCCACTTCTGCCGCCTCAAACAGGGACTGGTCGATACCCATCATACCCGCCATCAGGAGGATCGTGGTATTACCGAACCACATCAGGAAGTTCATCATCGCGACCAGACCTCTTACGCTCCACACATGGGACATGAAACTGTAAGGCTTTGCGAAAATTCCAATCGATACAAGGATCGAGTTGATCGGACCGCTGTCACTGAACAATGTGAAAAAGAGCATTGAGAAAGCGGAAGCCATGATCAGGTTCGGAAGATAGATAACTGTCTTGAAAAATCTCTGCCCTTTAAGCCTGAGCGAGGGATCTGTGAACCATGCGCCAAGAAGAAGCGATACCAGGATCTGGGGTACAAAGCCCAGGACCCACATGATCATTGTGTTCTTGAAGTACAAGGGGAGGTCGCCGCTGCTGAACAGCTTTGCATAGTTGGCGAGCCCGATAAAATTCGGTCCGACGCGCTTAAGGCCGCTCATATAGTTTTCGAAGAAACTGTTGTAGATCGTGCTGATAAGCGGTATCAGCTGGAAGATCACAAATACAACAATGAACGGAATAAGGAAAAAATAACCCCACCGGTTATGTTTGTTTACATTATTGGTTTTATGTACCGTTTTTTCCATCTTTCCCTCCCTAAAAGATTTGTACGTTTATTTTTTTAAACCCGCAGCACGCTCCGCGCCCTGCGTGATGCCCCGGTACGGGGCGTCCTCCGGATCTTAAAACAGATCTTGGACCTGAATAACTCTGTTTTTGACAAAATAAGGGCCTGCCCATCAAGCAGGACAGGCCCTCAGATTTAAATCTTATACTGTGCTTTCTTCAGATGATCCTGTGTTTATTGAAAAACCGGATTACTGTGCAAGCTCAGGGTGCTTCTCGCCTACAGCTTTGAAGAACTGGTCAAGAGCTTCCTCATAAGTAGCGTTTCCGTCGAAGAAGTTCTTCATAGCGTTCTGATACTCTTCTACGCATGCCTGATCATACTCGGAAAGGTTGCTCAGGTCGATCTTCTCAGCGCCGTCGGAAAGCATCTGATAAGGGTTCTGGCCGCCAAGGATAGCGTTGCCGAAAGACTCGTCGGTTGCAAGTGCAGTGAGGACGTCCTTATTGTTGACGCAATCGGAATCCTTAACAGCGATGTCCTTCATGATGTCGTCGTTGGTTGTCATGTTGAGGATGATATCCTTAACGATGTCAGGATTGTCTGTGCCCTGTGCTGCGCAGATCCATGTGCCGCCCCAGTAGAAGCCCTGAGGTCCGTTTACAAGTCCCCAGCCGCCGGCGTGTGCGATGGAGCCGTCATCTTCCTTGGAAGGATCAGCGCCCATGGAGAAGTTGATCAGCCATGCAGGTCCAAAGTAGCAGAATACATCGCCGGGTGCCTGGAAGCCCTTGCTCCAGTCATCACTCCACATATCATTGGTTGTGGTCATGCCTGCGTCTACGAGAGCCTTGGAATCATCTGCCCATTTCTTTACATTGTCATCCACGACGATCTTGCCGTCCTGTACCCACTTGCCGGATACGTTGTTGGAATATACGCGGAAGGTATCGTTAACGGTAGCAACGATCTTGTAGCCGGCGTCTTTCATCTTCTGAGCTGTAGCATTGAATGCATCCCAGTCAGCAACTGCAGCCTGAACGGTCTCAAGATCATCAGAACCGAGAACCTGCTTAGCGATCTCTCTGTTGAAGATCAGGCCGCCGGAGCATGCCTGCCAGGAGGAGCCGCGGATCTTGCCGTCTGCGTCTGTAACTACGTCCTTGGTGTACTGGAACTGCTTGGAAAGATCAGCGTCTGTGATTCCCAGCTCATCCAGAGGCATTGCTACGTTGACAGAGGGATCTGTGTACTTCATAGCATAGTCAGCTTCGATCAGGAAGATATCAACCTTATCGTTGTCAGCTGCGGTAGCCTGTGCTGCGAGAGCTTCGTCCAGCTTGTTCTGATACATGTTGTCCTTGTTGTCGGTGACTACGAAGTTGATGACTGTATCACCGATCTTGCCGCCCTTTGTGGAGTCAGCGGGATCATTTGCGGTGAATCCGGGATAGTGATCCATCATTCTGTTGGGGAACTCGTTGTTCCAGCAGTAGATGTTGACGACAGAAGCGCCGTCAGCTGCAGGTGCAGCTTCTGCTTCTGCCGCAGGAGCCTCTGCCTCAGCCTCTTTTGCAGGCTCTTCAGCGGGTGCGCTGGAGCTGCTTGCGGAGCTGCTTCCGCCGCATCCTACGAGGGATCCGGCCACCATAGCCGTTGCGAGAATCAGACTAAGTGTTCTTTTTTTCATTAGATAAACCTCCCTTTTATTTGCCGCACACACTATTATGTACGGTATATTTTTTGTTTATATTTGCATTCCGCTTTCGCGGTTACTGCCAATGTGACTGCTGCGTTGTTGCCGCCTTGTCATTACTCGGCGACTCTGTTGATATCCTTGACTGTGCTGCCTTTGTAAAGTTCGCCTTCTACAACGATCGGACGGATGATCGTGGACCTCGGATGTTCGATCAGCCGGATCAGGTTTTCCGCCGCAAGCTTTCCGATCTGCTCCGTGTCCTGGCGGATCGTCGTGAGTTTCGGCTCGATGTGCCTTCCGATCCGAATCCCGTCGTAACCCGCTACAGAGATGTCATCCGGGATCTGAAGCCCTCTCTCCCTTATCGCATTGATTCCGCCAAACCCCGCGAAATCATCCGGATACAGGATGCAGGTCGGCGGATCGCTCAGATCCAGAAGTTCCTTCGTCCTTTGGTAAGTTTCCTCCGTGTTTCTGTAGTCAGCTGTCTTCAGATATTCGTCCGGCACTTCGATGCCCAGCTGAGTACAGGTTGTAAAGAAAGAGGAAACCCTTGCCTGTGTTACTGAAGAGTCCTTTCCGTGAATGTAAGCGATCTTTCTGTGCCCCATCTCATACACATATGTGACCAGATCTCTCATTCCCTTAACATTATCCGAGATCACCGCGATCCGGTTGTTAAAAATGTAATCGATCGTCACGACCGGTATGTTGCTGTCGACAAGGTCGATCACTTCTGAATCCCGAAAGTCTATACAGGCTATTGCTACTCCGTCAAACCCCCTGTATCTCGCTCTCTCCAGATAAGTCATTGAACCGTGATGCACTTTACTGCAATTGACCAGCGTCAGGTCATAATCACTGAGTTCTATGGTTCGCTTGAAACTGTCCAGTACGTTTGCAAAGAAATCATGCGTCAGACCGCTCTGGGCCTCATCTACGAACAGAACTCCTATATTATGGGACCTGTTGGTCTTAAGAGCCTTGGCTGCCGAATTCGGGAAGTATCCTAATTCTTTAGCCTTCCTTCTGACCATTTCCTTTGTCTTGGCACTTACATCATGTTGGTCATTCAGCGCCTTGCTCACAGTTGCTATTGAGACATTGCAGGCGGCGGCCAAATCTTTCATCGAAACCATATCTGCCTCCTGTTACTATAAAACGCTCAATATTGTTTCGTAGCGAATTCGTTTAATCACCTTAAACGTTTTTGTAGTTCTACTGTATATCGGTTTTTCATATTTTTCAAGCCCGATTTTGCTTTTTTTGATGTATTATCACAAAATTGTCAGATTGTGACAAAGCGAATATATCATTTTTGTTCGAAATTACAAGCCGAAACATCCCTTTTGGTTATTTTATTCTAAAACGTTTTCGTTTTTTTGGCATAGTTACGATTGTGCTTGATTTTTACTAAAACTATAATGTATTCATATAAGTTTATCGTTACTTAAAAATCGAAAATATGGAGGGAACTATGAAATTCGGACATTTCGACGACGCTAATCGAGAGTATGTGATCACAACTCCCAGAACTCCTCTCCCCTGGATCAACTATCTCGGGAACCAGGACTTCTTTACCCTGATCTCCAATACATGCGGAGGATATTCCTTTTATAAGGATGCAAGGCTTCTGAGGATCACACGCTATCGCTATAACGACGTTCCTTACGACGGAAACGGAAAGTACATATATATCAAGGATGAAAACACCGTCTGGAATACCGGATGGCAGCCTTCCAAGACCGAATTGGACAGATATGAGTGCAGACACGGCATGGGCTATTCCCGCTTCAGTTCTTCCAAAAACGGCGTGGCTGTCAGCCAGCTCAACTTTGTCCCCATGGGAGATACCTGCGAGGTGATCCTTCTTGATATTAAGAACGAATCCGGTCAGGAAAAGAATCTCAAAGTATTTCCTTATGTTGAATGGTGCCTCTGGGATGCCGACGATGACCAGAAGAATTTCCAGCGAAATCTTTCGACCGGCGAAGTCGAAATAGAGTCCAATCTCGGTTACGAGATCAGCGGTCTTAAGAAACCCGCCAAGACTTCTATCGACAATTACAGCGAACTCGATTACGCCGCTATTTATCATCGCACAGAGTACAGAGAGCGCAGAAATATGTATGCTGTCTTCTCCGTAAACCGTCCGATCAGCGGCTTTGATACCGACAGGCGCTCTTTCATAGGCGATTACAGAAGCCCCGCCCTCCCCGAAGTGGTCCAAAGTGGTTCCTGCAAGAATACTGTAGCAAGCGGATGGTCTCCCTGCGCAGTCTTTGAACTCGATGTCAAACTCGCTCCGGGCGAAAGCACCAGTGTAGTCTTCCAGCTTACCTATGTGGAAAATCCCGTAGAAGAAAAATGGGAGTCCTACGGCGTCATCAATAAGACCAAAGCCCACGCCATGATACGCAAATATCATGATCGCGGCGCGGTCATCGCAGCTTATGAGACGCTTCGCAGCTACTGGGGCGAATTGCTCAGCAAATTCCATGTCACCAGTTCCCGTCCTGAAGTAGACAGAATGGTCAACATCTGGAATCAGTATCAGTGCATGATCACATTCAATATGTCCCGCAGCGCCTCCTATTATGAGTCCGGTATCGGAAGAGGCATGGGCTTTAGAGATTCCTGTCAGGATCTGCTCGGTTTCGTTCACCTTGTACCTGAGCGCGCCAGACAGAGGATCATCGATATTGCTTCCACTCAGTTCCCTGACGGCAGCGCGTATCACCAGTACCAACCCCTCACCAAGAAGGGCAACGCGGATATCGGCAGCGGATTTAACGATGACCCGCTCTGGCTCATCGCAGCTGTCAGCGCTTATATCCGAGAGACCGGCGACGTCTCTATTTTGGACGAATCTGTGCCTTTTGATAATGATGAATCTCTCGCGCAGCCCCTCATGGAGCATCTGCGCAGGAGCGTGAACTACACGATCACTCACAAAGGTCCTCACGGCATCCCGCTCATTGGCCGCGCTGACTGGAACGACTGCCTCAACCTCAACTGCTTCTCAGAGCATTCCGGTGAATCCTTCCAGACCTCCGGTCCCAGTGAAGGACCGGTTGCCGAGTCTGTATTCATCGGCGGAATGTTCGTCAAATATGCCGGCGAGTACGCGGATCTGTGCGATCTCATCGGACTTAAGGACGAAGCTGCAGCGATGCGCAAAGAGCGCGATATCATGGAGAAGACACTTCTCACTGACGGCTGGGACGGAAAGTGGTTCGTCCGCGCCTATGACGCATACAGTAATAAAGTCGGATCCCACGAGTGCGAAGAGGGTCAGATCTACATCGAGCCCCAGGGCTTCTGCGTCCTGGCAGGCGTCGGCAAAGAGACCGGTGAGGCACTCCAGGCGCTCAATAGTGTTAAGGATATTCTGGACTCCAAATACGGCATTGCTCTTTTGAAACCCGCTTATACCAGATATCATGTGGAACTGGGCGAAGTTTCCTCCTACCCTCCGGGATACAAGGAAAACGGCGGTATCTTCTGCCACAACAATCCCTGGGTATCTATCGCGGAAACCGTCATTGGACGCGGAAACAGAGCCTTTGAGATCTATTGGAAGACATGCCCTTCCTGTGTGGAAGAGTTCAGTGAGATCCACAGAACAGAGCCCTATGTCTATTCCCAGATGGTAGCCGGTCCCGAAGCGCCGAACTTCGGCGAAGGAAAGAACAGCTGGCTGACAGGCACCGCCGCATGGACCTTCACGGATATTTCCCAGTATATTCTGGGCGTCTATCCCACCTTGAACGGCTTGAGCATTGATCCCTGCATCCCCGATGATTTCGGTGATTTTGAACTGACCCGCGCCTATAGAGAAGGCGTATATCACATCAGCGTCAAGAACCCCGGCCATGTGGAAAAAGGCGTAAAGAAAATGATCGTTGACGGCAAGGAAGTTGCCGGACACGTGATCCCTTACAATAAGGGACAGAAAGAATACAGCGTAGAAGTGATCATGGGATAAGGATCACTGGCAGATAAATCGTTTTCATAATCCTCCTTAAGCAAAATGCCCCGGCGCTAAGCCGGGGCATTTTCATATCTGCAGTTTATCAGTGTTTTGCCATATCTATACGTTACGCATACTTACTGACCACCTTTGAGAGTTTGGGCAGGATCTGCATCTTTCTGGATACAAGACCTTCCTGAACACTGTGAGGCTCTCCCTCATGATCCGGATAGGCCTCAAAGAGCCAGTTTCCTTTCTCCCCTGACGCGAACAGGATCGAGCTGTTCTCCAGCGCTGAGGTAATGGAAAGGATTCCGATATCCGCGTTCTTGTTCTTTGTCAGAATATCCAGCGCCTGCTGCATATCTTCCGCCCTGTCCCTGTAAGGCTCAACCTGGGGAACATTTACCTTCGTAAGCATAAGCCTGACGCCCATGACGTCTTCGAAGATTATATCGCGGCTCATCAGTTCTTCCAAAGATCCTCCCTCATCCTCTGTCAGGGAAAAGAGTTCCTCAGAGAACTGATCAAGGTCAAGACCCGCCAGAGCAGCCAGAATATTGGCTGTCTGTCTGTCCTTGTCCGTCGTCGTAGGAGTCTGAAGATTCATCGTATCCGACAAAAGCCCGCCGAGCATAAGACCCGCCAGGTTCTCCTCGATAGGGACCTGGTTCTCTCTGAAGATCGTCGCGATGATCGTACAGGTACTGCCTACGATCTCATTTCTGAAACTCACAGGCCTGGATGTGGAGAAATCGGTGACCCTGTGGTGGTCGATCACTTCCAGGACTCTTGCCTTTTCAATTCCCTTGACTGACTGGGAGAACTCATTGTGATCTACCAGGATCAGCTGCTTGTCATTGTAGTTAAGGATATGGGATCTCATCGCATATCCCACCAGGTGATCGTCGTCATCTACGACCGGAAACGCCCTGAACTGCGTGCGCGCCATCTTCCTTCCGGCGTCCTCCGCCAGTTCATGTCCGTAGAACTTCATGGGCTTAAGCGTCATCATCATTCTCACAGGCGGGGCAAAAAACAGAAACCTGGAAGTATTCATCGCGCCGTAACCTGACGTTATGATCGTGCAGTGATGCTCCTTCGCGAGTTTGAGCACGCTGTCATCCACGGAAGTCTCCCAGATAATGATCAGCATGCCGGCCCCTTTTTCGATCAGAATCTTCTGGGCTTTCTTATTGCCGCCCGTGATCACGATCCTGTCCGTCACCTCGTAATCTTCGAGATTCTCTTTGTTCGTCATTGTGAGAATACTCACCTTTCCGTTGAGGTGCCGCTGATCATCATCGTAATGAACCTTCCCTGCAATAGTCTTGGATATATACTCTGTCGGAGTATCCTTGAGCATTGAATGGGAATTCTTCGTATCATTGAGCGCTATATTCGCCAGGTCCGACTTGGAGACCCATCCGATCACCATATTGTTGTCATCAACTACCGCGAATCCCTCTCTGTCCTCCTTCTTCATAAGACCTACCGTCTCGAAGATGGTAGTTTCCGGTGTGATCGCGTAAGGATCGGCCAGATCCACTTCGTCCAGACGCACCTGCGCCGTTTCGAGAAAAAGAGGCTTTTCAAATCCGAATCTGTCCAGCAGATACTGGGACTCCTTGTTGATCTTCCCTAAAACGCAGGGAATCGCATCATATCCCTGCGCTTTCTTGTATTCCGCGTAGGCGATCGCCGCTGCTACTGAATCCGCGTGCGGATTCTTATGACCTGTTACATAGATTCTATTGTCCTGTGCCATATATCCCCTCCCGGCAATTCGGTTAAGAGCTGCTGCTGTTTATAACTTAATGATATCATGTTCGATTTATCCAGACAATGAATTCCCTCTTTCGAAAATCTCATCCTTGTAAGAGCGAAGCACATTCCGGTTCTCTTTTGACAGATGTAAAATGAAGAAATTAGTATTTGCCATACTCCCCGACTTCTTTTAAGATGTATAAAGAACAGATCCGGAATACGGAGAATACCATTCACAGCGGAGGTAACAAAAATGGAAAGAGAAACAATGTGCATTCAAGCCGGTTATTCACCTAAAAACGGCGAATCCAGAATGATCCCGATCATTCAGAGCACAACCTTTAAATACGATACCAGCGAGGATATGGGCAAGCTGTTCGATCTGGAAGCTTCCGGTTATTTCTATACCCGTCTTCAGAATCCCACCAACGATATGGTGGCAGCCAAGCTCGCCGCGCTCGAAGGCGGTACTGCCGGTATGCTGACCTCTTCAGGCCAGGCGGCCAACTTCTTCAGCGTTTTTAATATCGCGACCTGCGGCGATCACATTGTGAGCGCGTCTACCATCTACGGGGGTACTTTCAACCTTTTCAATGTCACAATGCGCAAGATGGGCATCGAATTCACTTTCGTCGATCCTGACTGCAGCGACGAAGAGCTCGAAAAGGCTTTCCGCCCCAACACCAAGGCTGTTTTCGGCGAGACCATCGCTAACCCCGCCCTCGTTGTCTTTGATATCGAGCGCTTCGCAAAGGCAGCGCACGCGCACGGCGTACCGCTCATCGTAGACAACACCTTTGCCACTCCCATTAACTGCAGGCCGATCGAATGGGGCGCTGACATCGTCACCCACTCCACGACCAAGTATCTGGACGGACACGACGCAACCGTAGGCGGTGCCATTATTGACGGCGGCAAATTCGACTGGATGGCACACGCTGACAAGTTCCCCGGCCTCACTACTCCCGATGCGTCCTATCATGGCATCACATACGCCGAGAAATTCGGTCTTGGCGGCGCTTTCATCACGAAGTGCACCGCACAGCTCATGAGAGATTTCGGATCCATTCAGGCTCCCATGAACGCTTTTCTTTTAAACCTCGGCATCGAGTCTCTGGCTGTGCGCGTACCCAGGCACTGCGAGAACGCGCAGAAGGTCGCAGGATATCTCAGCGGCCATGACAAAGTGGCATGGGTGACTTATCCCGGTCTCCCCGGCGACAAATATTACGAGAGAGCTAAGAAGTATATGCCGAACGGAACCTGCGGCGTCATCTCCTTCGGCCTCAAGGGCGGAAGATCTGCCGCGGAGGCGTTTATGAAGAAACTCAAGGTCGCAATGATCGCGACACACGTTGCCGACGCTCACACCTGCATTCTTCACCCCGCCAATTCCACACACCGCCAGCTCACCGACGAAGAGCTTATCGCAGGCGGCGTGGGACCGGACCTGATCCGTCTTTCCGTCGGCATTGAGAATGTCAATGATATCATTGCCGATATTGAGCAGGCACTGGCCTGACCCCCGGGCTTCCTGGCATTCACAGATCACTAAAAAGGCTGCCGCACCGGAAAATCATTTCCTGGTGCGGCAGTTCCTTTATCTTACGTAATCTCTCCCGTAACGACCGGTGATCTCTCCCTTATCACCAGCGAAATCTGTTTGAATTAATCGTCGATTCGACAGACTCAACTTTAAATCTGTCTCCCTCGATCACCATGCCCGTCAGCCTGTTGCCGAACACGCACCCTGTGTCCAAAGCGATCATTCCCTTTGCAGGAAGCCTGCCCCACATTCCCTCCGTGATCTCCCCTACCGGAGAGTCTCCGAAGAAATAGAGCGGCACCTTGTAAGGAGTATGTCCTGTCAGCAGGAGTTTTCCCTCATAGTCTGTGTCTCGTCCCCAGATAAGAGTCTCTATCGTGTTCTTCTCCGGATCCTCATCCTTCATACACGCGTGTGCACACTGAAATCTGTCATCCGCGTAATAATAAGGCATCTGCTCGTACCAGTCCCGATACTCAGAGATCTTGTGCTTGTGATTTATGAATGCGAACACAGTCTTTTCACCGCTGTTCAAGTACCACAGGTCTTTATAGTTTCTCCTGTTTGGAGAATCTTTCGTGGCATCCAGCATCATCTGTTCATGGTTTCCCCGGATAAGGACACAACTGTCTCCCATCTCCTCCTTAAGATCGCGAAGGAATTTAAACACCTCGTAGATCTTCGGGCCACGGTCGATCGTATCTCCAAGGTTGATCAGTCTGTCGCGGGTACTGTCGAAATCCAGTTTTTCCAACAGTCTTCTGCACTCATCAAAGCAGCCATGGATATCCGTGATGACCACCACGCGTTCACTCTGCACGAAAAACCACCTCTCAATCCAAAAATTCAACATAAAGCCCCGGATTCTCTTCACTTGCCGCCTTACACACCTGTCTCATAGCTTCCAGGTACCTCGGCATCCTTTCCCTGAATTCCTCGCATCCGGTGAAGCATATCAGGCAGTCCCCGCCGAATTCAGGCTCTGTCAGCACATCATAAAGCGCATCCAGATTTCTCCCGTACCATTCCGGAACCGGAAGCCCCTGTTCGATGCGGTCATGGAGTTCTGTGCGGTTCTCCACTCCCGTCAGGTCTACATAATAACAATTGCTCATGATCGGCCGCTCCTTCTCCCGGATCCTCTTTTAATACAGCTGCGTAAATGACTTATAGTGGTCATCCGTATAGTATATCCTTCCGTCGTCGGAATATATGATCCGCTTCGCGCCCCGGCTCTTCTTCCCCAGTGTATCTATGTCGCATTCTCTGTAGTTTCCGTCCGGCAGGACTCCTTCGTAATTGCCGAAGTAATTGCCGCCGATGCACTTTCCCGGTGCATACGGCTCCAGGGATCCCCCTGACCAGCCCAGCTTCTGCGCCTCTTTTTTGGTGATGAAATTGGGCGGAAGCTTTCCGTATGTGTGGATATACAGCGCCACGTCATCTTTCGTCGTGTAACTGCCGTTTTCGTCGACAGCCGCCGTCTGAACTGATTCCCCTTCTTCCTCCGGCTGCTCTTCATCCTCGGCATACACGCTGTCCTGAAAGTCATCGTCATCGTAGAGGATCAGTTCCTGGTCCCGGCCATTGTCTTCTTCGCCGCTCTGCAGCGCCTGCGCTTCGGAAGCGGTACTGTGCAGCGCGGCGGAATTATCCTGTCCCTGCGCGCTGCCTTTCCGGCAGCCCGTCAGAAGTCCGAGCGCAAGCACCGCTGTCAGCAGCAGGACCAGCCACAGGCTCCTATTCCTCTTCTTCATGACAGCCCTCCGTTAATCAAAGATCCTGCGGATCCCCGCGATCGTCCTGTAATCGGCCCTCTCACTGATCTTGATGCCGTCTCTGCTGTTGGATGCGTGAACGATCCTTCCGTCACCCAGATAAATAGCTACATGTCCGTAATAGCAGATAATATCTCCTGCCTTTGCCTCCGCGAGAGATGCGACGCTCTTTCCCTTCGTCCGGATCGCCGCGTCATAATGCGGAAGGCTCACTCCGAAGTTGCGATAGATCAGCATTACAAATCCGGAGCAGTCTGTTCCCTTAGTGAGACTGCAGCCGCCGTACACATAGGGGTTTCCCACAAACTGCAGCGCGTACTCCGCTACCATCTCGCCCTTAGTCTTCACTGTCTTCGCCTTATCGCTCTCCGCCGCTGCGGCGCTGACATCCTGCGTCTTACTTGCGTCGAGCACGCCGTTCTGGTCAAAATAGTACTTCTTCCCGCTTATCGTGAGCCAGCCGGTCTGCGCGGCTCCGCTGCCTGTCAGATAATATGTCTTGCCGCCTGTCTTCAGCCAGCCGGTCTTCATGGCGCCGGCCGCCGTCAGGTAGTACAGCTTGCCTCTGTCCTTCACCCAGCCGGTCTTCATAGCACCGCTGCCGTCCATATAATACCACAGGCCCTTGCTCAGCACCCATCCGGTCCTCATAGCTCCGCTGCTGTCCAAAAAGTACCATTTGCCTTTGTCCTTGACCCAGCCGGTCCTCATGCCGCCGTAAGACGCCAGGTAATACCATGTATTTCTATCCTTCACCCAGCCGGTCCTCATAGCTCCGCTGCTGTCCAGATAATACCATTCACCGTTGTACTTCAGCCAGCCGGTCTTCATCTTCCCGTTTGATCCCAGATAATACCATGTGCCGCCGGTTTTCAGCCAGCCTGTGACAGCCTTTCCGCCGCGCACGTAGTACCAGGCTCCGTTTCTATAATGCCATCCGTTACCGAGACTTCGGAATTCACTCGCGAGATCAGCGTAAGATACACCCTCCCGCACAACGCTGCCTGCCTTGGCGGAATCCGACGCCGGAATTGTTCCCGCCGCAGCCGCCTGCGCGGGCACTGCTGCCGACGCCAGGATCAGGACCATTCCTATAATTGCTGCAAATCTGATCTTCATAATATACTCTCCGTATTGTCCGTATATGGGCTGTTTGATTAATCATTTACAAAGAGTATAACACATTCGTAACAATTTTAGAAACATTTTGTAATTAAAAAGAAATATTTTATTTTCTTGTCACAAACCACCTCTGATTTTCCTCATAGAAAAGATTCACTTCCTGTCCCTCCACCATACAGGTATACATGAGTCCCATCCCGCCCGCCTTGCGGCTGGCCCGGCGCTCGCACTTCTTTACCCGGTCTATCGTATACTTTCTCCCGTCTTCCCATGTGATCCTGCAGGGCCTTAAGAATCCTTCACGGCTGAACTCCGCGAGCACATCCACGTAAACCTTCGCCGGATTGATCTCAAAGCCGTCGGCTTCCCCATCGCTGTAGATTCTGATCGTCCCTCCTCTTTCCTGATCCTTATTCCCGCGTTCTCCGCTCAGTCTCCTGGCCGGCTGCATTCCATAGCTGCGCAGGGCATCCCTGCTGACATTCGTATCTGTGTGAGGCATCTCCTTATCCCTCCCGTCTCAGATTTATATATACTGTTATATCCCGGCTCCCCTCTCCGACGTCACACCCCGCTCCTGTTCCCTCTTTCAAAGTATCCGTGCGGGTGAACGACATGAGTTTCGGCGTCATCCGCCGATAACTTCGTATCTATGTGCATGAGTCCCCTGCGCACCGCCTGAAACCCGAATCTGTCCCTGATCTCGTCCACCGCAAGATCCGCTTTCAGCTGCTTCTCTCTCCACTCCGGGCTTGTAAAAAGGCTGATCTGGTACGGATGGTCCTCCATCTTCAGATGGGTGACCCTGACTCCGATACTGCGGACCGGCCGCTCCCAGCTGTAGTTCTCCTTGAAGAGCCTCATCGCCTCCCGGGCGATCTCTTCAGAGATATTGGTGGGCATATCCACCTTGTGCTGTCTCGAAAATCCGCGCAGTTCGCCGTCTCTGACATAGATCTCCACCACATCTCCCGCAAAGCCGTGCCTGCGCAGCCGGGAAGCCACGCTCTCCGCCAGCATATATACGACCATCTTCACATCCTGTTCCGTCGTCAGGTCCCTCGGCGTAGTAGTGCTGTTCCCGATGCTCTTCACCGGGATTTCACTGCCGTCGGCTGCCACCGGGGTCCGGTCCTCTCCTCTGGCAAAAGCCGAGAGGACCAGTCCGATCTTCCCGAAAACGCTCTGCAGAAAGAACGGATCTGTCCCGGCAAGATCTCCGATCGTCAGGATCCCGTACCGGTAAAGCTTGCGCTGTGTCGCTCTTCCTACGAAGAGAAGGTCCGATACCGGGCTCTCCCAGACAATATGCCTGTAGTTGTCCCTGTCGATTACTGTAATGGCGTCCGGCTTTCTGTAGTCCGATCCGAACTTGGCAAAGACCTTGTTCCAGCTGACGCCTATACTCACCGTGATCCCAAGCTCCCGCCGGATCCGGTCCGAGATCCGCGCCGCCAGCTCGAGTCCGCTTCCAAAGCATTCCCCGCTCTGCGTGCAGTCTATCCAGCACTCGTCCAGGCCATAGGGTTCCACAAGATCCGAATACTCTCTGTAGATCTCCCTCGCCTGCTCCGAAAAGCGCATATACAGATCCATTCTGGGGGGAAGAATGATCAGCCCGGGACATGCCTGCCTCGCCTGCCACAGGGCCTCCCCTGTCTTCACTCCGGCTCTCTTCGCTATGTAATTGGCTGTCAGGATGATCCCGTGTCTCTGCTCCGGATCCCCTCCGACTGCCAGCGGCTTTCCGTCCAGTTCAGGGTGGTGGAGCATCTCCACGCTGGCGTAGAAGCAGTTGCAGTCCGAGTGCAGTATCACTCTGTCCATAGTCTCTGCCTTTGTTCCGGAAGCAGATTGTGAAACCGCTTCCGCATGTGTTTCAATTTCCTTTTCAGAATTTTAATTTCCTCTTGCAAACAGTATATTTCGAACGTATATTCGTGTCAAGGGGTTTTTCGTGTTGACACACCCGGAAACGGCAGATACAATTAAGGAAATTAAATTTCCTCTTGTGTGTATTTTTGCATCCGCAGGGATCCTGCGGACGCAATGAAGGAGAAAGGGATCATGACTTTCGGAGAAAAGGTAAGAGAGCTGAGGATCAGGAACGGATATTCCCAGGACCGGCTGGCTGAAATGACCGGCGTGACCAAGCGCAC